>JAHZJA010001417.1 GCA_022601155.1 Deltaproteobacteria bacterium
CGTCCGGAGTCAGGCAACGTGTTCGCGTTGGGGCGCTTCCTCGAGCAGCGGGCCAGACAGCTGCTGCCATGCGCCTCACTACGGGTCGATGTTCGCCGTGCCCACCCGTTGCCGCTGAGCCTGCCGATCCTGCGCAACGTTCAGCTCATCGGGCTGGAGGCCCTACACAACGTGGCCCGACATGCGAACGCCGACGTAGTGGTACTGTCACTCGAACCGATGGGTGCACGCTGGCGACTGTCCATCGAAGACGATGGCCACGGCTGCCTGAGAGACTCGGGTGGCCTGGGTCTGGCCTCGATGAGGAGTCGCGCCGAGACGATAGGAGCGCAGCTCGAGCTCGAAGGGACGCCTGGGCGCGGCACTCGTGTGTCCCTCACGTTCGAGGCGAGGCGGCCATGAAGACGATTCGTACCGTGCTGGTCGACGACGACCACCGCTACCGGTCCGCCCTGCGAGCCGCGCTGGACATCTACCCGGACATCGAGGTCGTCGGGTCGTTTGGCGACGGGGCTGCGGTCGTCGACGCCGCTGTCGAGTCCGAGGGACAGCCGTGGGACGTGGCGTTGATGGACATCGACATGCCGCGCATGGACGGGCTGGAGGCCACCCGGCGCCTCAAGGCCATGCACCCCACCGTGGCCATCGTCGTGCTCTCCGTGTTCGAGGATCCCCACGTGGTGGTGCGGGCGATCTGCCAGGGTGCCGACGGCTACGTGCTCAAGGACACCCTGCCTCAAGCACTGGTCGAGCACCTGCGGATCGCGGTCGCCGGAGGGAGCCCGCTGACACCCGGGATCGCGGGAGCCGTCCTCGATATCATCCGCAAGCTCCACGTCGAGCAGCCGAGACTCGACGTCAAGCTCTCTCGCCGCGAGAAGCAGGTGCTCGAGGAACTGGTCCAAGGACGGTCCTACAAGCAAGTCGCCGCCGCGCTCGGGATCGGGCTCGAGACGGTGCGCACCTACATACGCTCGCTGTACAAGAAGCTCCAGGTCCACAACGTGGCGGAAGCCGTCAGCGTCGCCCTCCGTCACCGCATGGTGTGAGTGCCCGCCCCGATCGTGGGCCATTCCCATGATCATGGGAATGGTCAGCGAGGGCTCCGTGGCTATCCTGCCCCCCAGCTGCCATCGAAGAGTGTAGACCTGACTCCGGCGGGCTTTGGCTACGCGTTGTCTGTGCTCGGCTGACCGCTTCCGCGACCTCGGTCGTGACGGTCACTGACACTTCGACTACCGAGGCGGCGACGATCCATGGCCGTGACGTTCCACGACGGTGTCGATCGCTACCTCGTGCTCGCGCGCGGATCGACATCCACCGGCCCGGCCGGTGAAGACGAGGCGGGCGCGCCCCTGTCGTCGGACTGGGCTCGAATGTTGCTGGCGAGGGCCGTGCTCGAGCCCGACGCCAGGGCGCTGCTGCGGCAGCTCGGAGCGTCCGACGGCGACGCCGCTTCCCCGCGCCCCGACGAGGAGCTCGCACGCCTGCTGCGTGATCGCCTGGATGTGGCGGCGCTCGAGCATCTCCAGGTGTTCCGGCTCGATCCTCCCACGCGACCCGCTGTGGCGCTCACCGAGACGCCGACCGCGCTCACCCACCTGACCGACGCCGCAGTCGTCGACCCCCTCGCCCCCGACACTCCGGTGGAGGTCCCCGTGCGCGTGACGTGGACGGAGATCCGGGGCCTTTACCGTCCTGGCCACGACGACGGCATGCGGGGCGCAGAAGGCCATCGCATCGCGTGCGGCTATGACCCCGGCTACGTCTCGGCCGATGGGCGGGGGCGGGTATTGGTCAACCATCGTCCACGAGCGAGCCCATCCGAGCCGTGGTCCGACGTTCGGCAAGCGAACACCCAGTACATCGAGCTGCACGTGCGGGTGGAACCCACGCGGGCGGGGCAATCCCTCCCCGCAGGTCTCCAGCTGCGCTGGATCTGGGAGGACGTGGCCGCGGGGCAGATCCCGCCGGTGCGTGCGTCGGGAGCGAGCGAGCTGGCCCCGAGCCCCGGACCCAGCCCTCATGGCCTCGACAATCGGGGTGACTGCGACTTTCCCTCGCAGGCCGCGAGCCGCGACCCCACGTGGGACCCCCTCGATCACCCGATGACCGCGGGAGCCACCCCACGGGAGTGCACGACCGACGTGGTGGATGGGCGCAGCTCGGTGCGTCTGCACCTGACCAACGTGGGCGGCGACAGCATTCGCGCGGCGGTGGCCCTGGCCCCGCACGGCACGGCCGTTGCCCACCAACCCGCCCAGACCGGAGTGATGACGATGTGGAAGCGCATCGACGTCGAGTACCGACAGATGGCCGGAGCGCCGGTGCTGCAGGTCGATCGGACGGCCAAGGTCTTCGAGACCTGCAACGTCCAGCTCGATTTCACCGAGCCGTTGTCCATTCCCGCCCAACCGCACCTCACCGACGACCCGGACCTCTGGACACAGGAGCTCGCCGCGCAGGAACTCGCCAGCGCCCCCCCACGAGGCGCTTTCGCCCATGCGGGCGAGCCCGGCTGGTTCTTCGTCGCCGGCGCCCACCAGTCCACGAGCGCGACCACCCAATACCCGACCCGCTCGGTTTGGCGGGGTCCCGGGCGCCTTCATGTCGTGCAAAACAGCGGCGGCGCCTTTCATGAGGCAGTGGTGGTCAATTGGGTGCCCACTGCCGCCGAGCGTCGCCGGGAGCCCGTGCGCCTCATCAACCTACGCATGCACCCGAGATCGACCGAGTCGACCTATTTCGTAGTGCGCTCGCGCTGGTTCGATCAGCCGCGACGGGGCCAGACGACCTTCGTTCTGAGGGGCCTCCAGTACGTATCCGAATTCGTCCCCGGAGACGGCCGCAACAGTCGAGCCTACCAGCGGACTACCGATCGCTCTCCTCGCTATCAACGTCAGCTCCCGGGGGTGCCCTGGCAGCGAGGAGGGCTGCGCTTCCCATCGCCCGATGTCTCCGTCATCGCCGCGACCTCGAGGGGAGGAGGATCGTTGCGCGGGCTCAGTCCTCATGCCGCCGATTCTCCGGACCACTTCGCGGGCCGCGTCGTCCTGTTCACCCGGATGTTCGAAGACTCCAAGACTCCCGGAGTCTACGACCACGACGCAATGGTGCACACGCTGTGCCACGAGCTGGGCCATGCATTCGGATTCCCACACAATTGCGGCTACACCACCTGGCACGAGGGCGGCGTGGAGGCGTGTTGTATGAACACCAGGCATCTGTTCGTGTACGAGCCCGGCACCCGCGACTGTCGGCCTTTCGACACCGGTCGAGAGAGTGACCACTTCTGCCCGCGACACCTCGACGGCATCCGCCGGGTCCACCTCGAGGACAACCGGCGGATGTGGCGATGGTAGAGGCACTGCTAGACGAGCCACCGTTGGTGCTCGCGGGGCCACCGTTGGCTCTGAGGATCGAAGTGGATGCGGTCGTCGTCCGTGGTGGTCCCGTGTGGTTGGCGCTGGTCCTC
>JAHZJA010001418.1 GCA_022601155.1 Deltaproteobacteria bacterium
CCGCCATCGGCACCCTGCCCTGTCTGGCCATGGGCGCGCCGTGCTGCATCGCGCCCTGACGGAACGACCGCTGCTCGGGGCGGTGACGGCGTGAGCATCGATCTGTGGCAAGTGAGGCTGTGGGCGGACCCAGCCGCGCTCCAGCACCTGCAGACGATCCTCGACCCGCAGGAGCGCGCCCGAACGGAACGCTTCGTGTTCCCGTGGTTGGGCGTGCGCTACACGGTCGCGCACGCAGCGTTGCGCGTCATCGTTGCCCACGCGCTCGGTCGCCACCCCGCTTCGCTGCAGTGGGAGCGAGGACGCCACGGCAAGCCCGCGCTCCCGGGGGCGCCCGTGTCCTTCAATCTCAGCCACTGCGACGACTGGGGTCTCATTGCGGTGACCGACGGCGAGCCAGTGGGGGTCGATCTCGAGGCGATTGCACCGGTGCGCGTCACCCCCGAGATGGTCCGAAGCGTCACCTCCCCCACCGAGCAACTCGCCATCGAGGCCATGTCCCCGCACGCCCGCGCGCTGGCGTTCTATCGGCTGTGGGTCCGCAAGGAAGCGGTGATCAAGGCGCTCGGCACGGGGCTGTCGCGATCGCTCCACACGATCGACGTACCGCTGGGCGCCGAGCCCCATGTCGATGGGATCGAGCTGCGACCGCCGCCCGACACGCTGACCCGATGGCGGGTGTGGGACGTGCCCGCACCCACCGGTCACTTCGCGGCCGTCGTCGTCGGCCAGATCACACGGGGACCGGTCGCACCGCCGAGGCCGGTGCGCACCGTGAGCGTCGATGATCTACGGCACGCAATCGCCCGCTACGGGCCCGCGTACCCGGGCTGATCGCCGCGCAGCAACAGCTGCGCGAGCTGGTCGAGTCCGGGGAGGTCGCGAACCTCCTGGTCGAGCCGGGGGGCCCGCACGCGACGGCACTGGGCCGGCAGCTCGTTGACCAACCCGTCGACGATCCGCTGAAACCGCTGGTTGTCGGCCGCGGCGTGCTCCCGCAGCGCTCGCATGGCACGCGCCACGGCCAGGGTCTGCGCGTCGGCGGCGGGCTCGACCGCCCGCACCCGCGCGTCCGTATCGATCGTGGGCAGCTGCACCCGCAGCTGGTGGGGAGCCTCGGGCTCCACGGGCACGAAGCTCTGGTTGAAGATGACCGCATCCACGGCGACCTTGCGGCCCAGTAGATCGTCGCGCAGCCACGCTGCATCGTCGGCGCTGCTGGGGCTGGCCGAGCTGACCAACACGAAGGCGGTGTCGTCCGAGTGCAGGATCTCCTCGGCCCGCTGGGCCCGGGTGATGAAGCCGTCGCGCATCGAGGCAAACACGGTCAAGAAGCCCACGATCTCGTCCAGCAGGGTCTCCCCGGTCACCTTGGTCAGCAGGCCCATCGCCATCTGTCCGCCCTTGGCGACCAGCCGGGCCCCGATCCCCGATGGTTTCTCGGCCGAGGGGATGAACCAGCTGACGACGCGGCCATCGAGGAACCGGGCCAGGTGTCCTGGCGCGTCGAGAATATCCAGCGCATTGCGGGCCGGCGGCGTGTCGAGGATGACCAGGTCATAGCCACCGTGCTCGACCGCCTCGTACAGCCGCTCCATCGCAATGTAGGCGTGCGAGCGCGACAGTGAGCGCGACACCGCCTGGTACACGCGGTTGGCCAACACCCGTGCCTTGGTCTCGGCATCGGGGGCGATGCGGTCGATGAGCGCGTCGTAGCTGGCGCCCGTGTCGACCATCGCGGCCGACAGGCTCCCCCCGTGGTTTTCGGGCCCCAGGACCTCCAGCGGTACGCGTCGGATCGTGTCGTCGAGTCCATCGAGGCCCAGGGCATCGGCGAGACGCCGCGCAGGATCGATGGTGAGCACCAGCGTCTTGCGGCCGGCTCGTGCCGCCGCCAACCCGAGCGCGGCGGAGACCGTGGTCTTCCCGACCCCTCCCGGGCCCACGCACACCACCAACGCGCTGCGGTCGATGACTGACGACAGGCTCACGAGGACTCCGAGGAGGTGACTGGACCCGCCGCGATCGTGCCCAGGCGCCGCAGGTCATCGACCTGCATGCGGTCGGGGGTCAGCCGCGGCAGCTCGACCACGGGCATGGACACGTGCTGACCAAGCCGGTCGATCTGCGCCCGCGCGCGTCGTTCGACGGCCACGGCCCCAGCCGCGAATTGGGCGTCGGCGAGCAGCTCGGCGTCGCCGTGAGCGCTGGCCGCCGCCTGGAGCCGCGCGATCACCTCGGTGGCTTCGGCCAGGCCCGTGTGCGGCACGCGATTGACGAACACGCGGCCGAACGAGACCGCCTTGGACTGCACCAGCCGCTCGTGCAGCTCGACCGTCTCGGTGACGGGCAGCTCGTCGGGCAGCGTGACCAGGTGCAGCCGGGTGCGTGTGGGATCGGCGAACAACCGTGCCATGTCGTCGACGAGCCTGCGCATGGGCCCCGCCCCCATCAGGTGGGACACCGCATGGCGCAGCTCGAGGAACATCAGGGCGTGACCGGTCGCATCGAGGTCGACGAGGATCGGTGACCACCGGGGACGTCCGTCGTGACCCACCTCCGCCTCCAGCCGACGGAGTGCATTGACCGTGGCGATCTCACCGACGGCGGGCATCGCCTTGAACAGGCGCTCGAGCACACCGTTGTTGACGATGGCCCGGGCCATGCGCCGCGACGGCAGGTGTTGGGCCATGTACTCGAGCACGGCCTGGTCGATCTCCACGCTCATCGCATGGACGCCGTGGCCTACTGGGCGCGGCGTGAACCCGATCGCATCCACGCCAAAGATGCTGCGCATGGTGGCGCGGTGGCCCAGCTCGACGACCAGCGGGGTCTGACCGCGGCCCGCGGCCTCGATCGCCAACGAGGCTGCAACCGTCGACTTGCCAACGCCACCCTTGCCCGTGAACAGCAAGAAGCGACGCTCGAGGATCGGAAGCTCGGTCGCCCGAGGCGTTCCCGCATGCCCAGCGGTGGCCTGCACCGACGGTTGCCTAGCGCACCCCCCGTGGAAACACAAACAGGCGGGCGCAGGACACCGTTTGGACGAGCGCAGCCGCGCCACCGCGGCACTCGCGGGGCTGGCCGCCGAGCGCACCCGCGGGAAGACGGACGGGCGGTCCGCCGTGGCAAACCGCAACGCTCCGGATCCAAGGACCGTTGCAACCTGCGGCAATCCCGGGCCTGTGCGGGCACCATGGACGAAAATCTAGGGGCGGGGCGCATCGGAACGATCGATGCAGAGCGCACTACCCCGTGCCGTCGTCCCTGACTCCCCGCACTTTCGTCCGTCGTGGCCTCGCCCTCGCTGTCGCGGCCGCCGTGGCAACGCCCGTGGGTCTCGGTGCGGGCCACGCCGCCGCTGCCCCGTCCCCCTCTGTAGCCCCCGGTCCCGCGCCTGCGGCAGCTGCCGCCGGTCAGGCCACGGTCGACCCGAGCTTGGTGCAGGCCCGCGACCTCTATGAGGAAGGTCGCGCTCGCTTCGACACCTTCGACTACGAAGGGGCCGTAGAGCTGTGGACGCGCGCCTACTCCAAGCTTCCTACCGATGCCGACGGCGTCCGCAATCGGATGGTCTACAACATCGCGACGGCCCAGCAGTTGGCGTTCGACATCGACCACGACGTTCGGCATCTGCGCCAAGCCGTCCTGCTGCTCCAGCAGTACGTCAAGACCTACCGCGCGCTGCACCAACCGGGGCCCGCGTACGACGAGGAGATCGCACGAGCGGACGCTCGCATCGCTGCCCTCCAGGCACGCATCGACGGCCCGACGAACCCCCAGCCCGCCCCTGGCCCCGACGCCGACCCGGCCGCAGATCCCGTGGCCGCCGACGCCCGGTACGGGTCGGGAGAAATCGATGGAATCGTATGGACCGTGGACGACGGTGGACCGACCGATCCGGACGCGTTGCGCCGCAATCGGCAGCTGTCCAACGCCGACCGCAAGACCGATCGCATGCTCATCGGCTCGTACGTCGCCCTGAGTGTGGGTGGTGCGCTGACGCTGGCCGGAACGGGCGCGACGCTCGGCACGCGACAGTCGGGACAAGCAGCCCAAGGTGGCAGCGTGGGGACTCTCGCCCTGGGTCTGGCGGGCCTCGCCACGGGATTCACTCTGCTGGGAATTGGGCTGCAGCGCCGCAAACGCGCCCGCCAGGGCACGTTGGTGGCTGCGACACCAGTGGTGACGCACAACTTCGCGGGCGTCGCCGCGCGGGTGCGTTTCTAGCCGTGTCCGGGCCCGCCACGCCTGGAGCCGGCCGGCCCTGGGCTCGCGCTCGGCCGCGAACGCGGTATCGTTGGACCGTGCCCGTCGCCCCCCGCCCCTCAGCCCTTCGCCGAAGCCTCGCGCTCGGGGTGTCGATCGCCCTGGCTGTGCCCGCTGGGGCCACGCTCGTGCCCGCCACGGCCAGTGCCGCGGGCCCGGCTGGCCCTCCGGCTCCGGCGGCTCCCGCGGCCGCGGCTGAGGATCCGGCGCTGGGCGAAGCACGCGAGATGTACGACGAAGGCAAGGCCCGGTTCGACACCTTCGACTACGAGGGCGCGGTCGAGATGTGGACCAAGGCCTACGCCCGGCTGCCCAACGACGCCGCCGGGGTGCGCAACGCGATGGTCTACAACATCGCCACGGCCCAAGAGAAGGCCTACGAGCTCGACAAGGACGTGCAGCACCTGCGCCAAGCGGTCCTGCTGCTCGACAGCTACATCAAGAACTACAAGGCTCTGTACAAGCGTACCGACGAGACCGCCGCCGAGGTGGCCAAGGCCGAGGCGCGCATCGCCAGCCTCAAGGAGCGCATCGCAAGAGCCGAGCGCGGTGAAGAAGCAGCCGTCGCCACGCCGCCTCCGGCCGGCACCGTGCCTCCCGGCACCACGGGTTCACGCTACGGCTCGGGTGAGGTCGACGGGATCGCCTGGAGCACCGGGCACAACCCTCCGCCCGATCCCGAGCTGGTCGCCAAGAATCAACGCCTCGCGGCCGAGGGGCGCAAGACCGACCGCATGCTGATCGGCTCCTACGTCGCGCTCAGCCTCGGTGGCGTGTTCGCCCTCGCGGGTGCCAGCGCGCTGCTGGGTGCCAGTGCCGTGGAGACCAGCGCCGAGACCGAGGCCGATCTCACGGGCGAGCCGGTCGACCCCGACGCGGGCAGCAGCGCGCGCGGAGCGGGCTGGGGCCTGCTGGCCGTGGGCCTGGGTGGCTTGGTCACGGGCGTGGTGCTGATCGCCGTGGGCTTCGACCGACGCAACAAGGCCCGCCAGGGAATCTTGGTCTCGGGTGCTCCCGCGGTCGGCCCGGGCTTCGCGGGCGCATCGGTTCGCGTTCGATTCTGAGGCAAGCCTCCTCGGCCGTGGCCGGCCCTCGGCTCACCGCACGATGAGCGAGGCCGCGCCTGCGATCAGCAAGATGAAGACCGTGATCTTGAACGGTCGCTCGGGGACGCGCTGGTGGATGAGGTCCCCGATCCACAGGCCAAACGGCAACACCGCCAGCAACACCACGATGTCGCGACCGGTGTCGGTGGTGTAGCGACCCTCCATCACGAAGCCCGAGATCAGCAGGGTGTTGAGTCCCACCCATACCGCGCTCAACGTCGCGCGGAACCGATGCTTGTCGAGTCCCTCGCGGCCGACGGCATAGACGAGCAGCGGGCCCCCGGCCGCGTAGATGCCGTGGGCAATGCCTGCGCCGAAGATCGCCGCGACCGAAGCGAGCCGTGGCGGAGGCCGCGGTGGGGTGTCCTCATCGGATGGCGGGCGCAGCCTCCACAGCTCGTAGATCGCCAGCACGATGACCAACCCTGCGAACACGACGCGCAAGTGGGTGTCTCGGAGGTCGCGCGCAACCACGAACCCGAGCACCAGGCCGACACTCATCAGCGGCATGATGCGCCGTAGTAGCAATCGAGCGTCGATCGACGCTCGGTCGCGCCACACGATGAACCCCGACTGCAGCATCGACAACGGGATGGCCAAGGTCATGATCTGACGAATGTCCAGCAGGTGGCTGCCCAAGGTGATGCACACCAGCAGCGCGCCAAAACCAACCGCGTTCTGCACCGCGTAGGCGATGAAGACGATGCCCGCGAAGAGCATGATGGCGGGCTCGATGGACACCGATCCATCCATACCACCGCGGCCCGAGCGTGCACTGGCCGCCCCCTCCACCCGGCCGCCGGTTGGTGTTTTGCGGATCGTCTACGCATCGGAGGTCGGCGGCATCACATCACGTGCACCGAGGCCGACGCGCCGGTTGGGACCGTCGCATTCGCCCGTGTACCCTTGCCGCCATGCCCACACGACACGCGATGGCCACGGCCACCCTCGGCCTGCTGCTGGCGAGCGGATGTTCGAACACGACCGCGGATGATGGCGCGGGCGGGGCCACCCCACCCGGCCCGGCGCAGCCGAGCGATCCCCCGCCGGGCGATCCGCCTCCAGGCGATCCCCCGACCGAGCGCCCCTCGATGACGGCCGCCGAGTGCCAGGGCCAGTCGGGCTCCGTCGTCGGTGACATCGGCAACGGCGCCATCCATCGGCCGGACTACCTGTGCGACAACGGGAAACCCCCCATCGGGACCATCGTCCCCACCGAGGGCGAGCCCATCGCAAGCGAGGGCGCCGTGTGCTGCCCGACCGGTGGCTGAGACCCACCCCGACGAGCACGAGCGCGCTGCGGCTGGTCCGTCATGCGCTCGCACGGACGACGACTCGCCGCGCGAGCCCGCCGCCGCGTGCCGCTACGGAACCGTGTCGATGGCGGCATCGCTGATCTCGGTGGCGATGGAACGCCAGTCGGCGAGGTCGTCGTAGCCCTGCACCCACACGTGCTTGCCATCGTCGGTACGGATGAGCTCGACCAACAACGCCGGCCCGTCGATCGGCTTGGCGTTGAGGACATAGGCAACCTCGAGCGTCGTCGCGATCTCGCGGAGTGATCGACCTGCGGTGCGTAACGGCTCGGTCGTGCGTGGGCCGACCACCGCCGCGTCGGGTCGACCCCGGCTCAGATCGATCAACACCGTCTCGCCGATCCGCTCGGCGTTCGACAGGCCCGGTCTCGTGTCGGCGAACGACATGATCGCGATTCGAACTCCCCCCGCTGCCGGTCTCGAAGTGACTCCCGACCAGGCCAGGCCCGCCATGCCGATCGCGGCCGCCAGTCCCACGAACGTGCGCCGGGACGATCGCGCGTCGGTCCCCCCCGCGATGACGGACGAGCGTACGGAGTTGGGCTCACTCGCCGCGCGAGGGCGCCTTCGGTCTCCCGGGGCAGCAGCCAGCGCGACGGGCTGATGACCACGCTCCTCATCCCCGGGCATCTCGGTATCACCGGGCTGCGCATCCTCGCCACGATGACCCCGGGGCATGGGTGCATCTGGTGGTCGCCCAGGATCGGGCCCGATCTGCTCGGCTCGAAGCCGATACCCACGCCGTGGGATCGTCTCGATGAACTGGGACTGCTTGGCGCGGTCGGACAGCGCCACGCGAACCTGGCGAACGCAGTGATGCAGACTGCCCGCGAAGTCCACGGTGGTGTCGGGCCATAGCGCGGCACGGATCTGGTCCCGCGTCACCACCTGCCCCGCGCGGTCGACCAGCAGAGCCAGCAATGCGGTCGGCTGCGGTGCCAGTCGCTGGATGTGCCCGGCCTCGTCGGTCAGCTCGCCGCTTCGACGGTCGAAGCGGAGGCCACCGAGACAGACCACGCTGGGCTCAGGAGGGGTCGCGACCACCCCGCTCCCGCAGCAGCGCAACCATCTTGGTGCGGCCATGGGCACGAGCCACCGCCAGCGGCGTCTCTCCGGCCGGGTCGAACTTGTAGCCGCGTCGGTTCACGTCGGCTCCCCGGTCGAGCAACACGGTGGCGAGATCCAGCTGGCCCCCCACCGCGGCAAAGTGCAGCGCGGTGGTTCCCAAGAAGTGTTGAGCCTCGACCTTGGCGCCACGATCGAGCAGCAGGGTTGCCATCTCCACATCGCCACCGGAGATCACAGCGTACCAGAGCAGCGCGAAATCGTGTGGCCCGCGCTCGTGGACCCGCTCGGGCTGGGCGTCGAGCAAGGTGGCCACCCGTCGGGTGTCGCCCAGCAACACGGCTGACGGCATCGACAACGGAGCCCCCTGCTCGAGGAGAAACTCCAAGATGTCGCGCCGCCCCACATGCCCGGCGGCATCGCTCAC
>JAHZJA010001419.1 GCA_022601155.1 Deltaproteobacteria bacterium
AGGTTGTAGGGCGGCATCATCAGGATGGCGTCACCATCACCGCTCGGCAGGTAGCCGATCGCGAAGTAGAAGTTGCCGCCGTGCTGCAGGGCGCGCTGCAGGAAGCGCTCGGCGACGTGCCGCGAGCGCGCGAAGGAGCGCCGCTCGGCCTTGTCGGCGACCATTTCGAAGCCGTTGAGCAGGCCGAGGCCGCGTACGTCGTCGATCCACGAGAAGGTGGTCAGCTCAGCCAGGCGACGGCGCAGGTACTCGCCTTGCCGCCGCACGTTGGCCAGCAGGTCGTGCTGTTGCAGCTGGTCCAGCACCAGGTTGCCGACGGACGCCGCCAGCGCGTGGTTGGTGAAGGTGAAGCCGTGCATGAAGTTGCCGGAGTTGGCGCGGATGCCCTCGACGATGGTCCGGCTGGCGTACACTGCCGAAAGCGGCAGCAGACCAGCGGCCAGCCCCTTGCCCTGGATCAGCACGTCCGGCTCGACGTCCCACAGCTCGGCCGCGCTCCAGGCGCCGCAGCGACCGAAGCCGCACATCACCTCGTCGAAGATCAAGGCCACGTCGTAGCGATCGCAGATTTCGCGCACGCGTCGCAGGTAGCCCGGCGGCGAAACTCCAACGCCCATGCCGGAGCCGATCACCGGCTCGACCAGGAAGGCCAGGCAGCTCTCCGGTCCCTCGCGCAGGATGACGCGTTCGAGCTCGTCGGCACAGGCTTCGGCGTGTGCGTCCAGGCTCTGCCCCTCGGGGCGCCGGTAGGCATCCGGCGCCCTGACGAAGGGATGCTCGCGCAGCAGGCCCCGGAAGGCGCGGCGGTGCATCGCCTTGCCGGTGACCGCCAGGGCTAGGCCGGTGGCCCCGTGGTAGCCGGGATCGGTGGCCAGGACCTTGCGCTTGTCGTGGCTGCCTCCGGGCAGCGTGGAAGAGTACTGGTAGACCAACTTGATCGCCGTCTCGACGGCCTCCGAACCGCTGCTCACGAGCAGCACGCGCGTCAGGTCGTCCGGCATCAGCTCGACCAGGCGCCGGCCGTAGGTCTCCAGGTCCTCCGAGGTGAACTGGGCGCCGTGCAGGTAGCTCCAGTCGACCCGATCGACGGCGCCCTGCATCAGGTCGCGCACGCTGTGGCCCAGGATGGCGACGGCGGCGCCCCCGGCGGCGTCGAAGTAGGCTTTGCCGTCCTGGTCGACCAGGTAGCAGTCGTGGCCGCGGACGATGGTCGGATACTCATGGTCGAGACGACGATGGAACAGCATCAGCCCCCCTCGGCGCGCGGCCGGTTGCCGCGCAGGTAGTCGGCGATGCGGTCGGCGCAGGCTTCGGGCGAGTTGCGAAACCAGCTGTCGATCCGCAGGTGTGGCACGGTCGGCGGCTCGAAGCGACGCTTGACGTCGAAGTACTCCTCGGCGCTGGTGCAGGCCCCCAGGTAGTCGCGCGAGCGCTGTGCCAGCAGGCGCTGCTCCGCCGCCGGTGAGTCGCCGACCGGAGCCAGCCAGGCGACCTCCAGGCGTACTTCGGGATGCGGCGCCAGCACTGCCTGCAGATGGCGCCAGCTGGACGCCCGCGAGTAGGTCGACACGACCAGCAACGAGCGTGGCGGCTCGGCGACCTCCAGGTGCACGCGCACCGCGTGGTGCAGCATGTCATAGGCCATGGCCATGCGATTGAGATTGCGCCTCCGGCCCGCCTCGCTGGTGCGCCAGTCCGCTTCGGGTGGACCGAGGGCGGCCTGGGCGATGCGGTCGACGTCGGCCACGTGGACGCCGAGCTGGCGCTGCAGCAGTGCCGCCGTCGAGGTCTTGCCCGACAGCGGCCAGCCGCACAGCACCAATATCCAGGGGCGCTCCGTGTCCAGGCTCATCGATGTTCGCCTCTGCTCGGCGCGGCGCCGTCCGGGGGCGGCAGGATCTCGTGCAGCCGTCGCAGCACCGCCGGGTGCAGGTGCCCGTTGGACAGCACCAGCTCGGTGCAGTCGGCCAGCGTGTAGGGGCCGTAGTGCCCCGTCACCGTGCCGCCGGCCTCTTCGACCAGCAGGATCGACGGCAGATGGTCCCACGGTCGATTGCCGATCGCCACCACGGCGTCGCAGCTGACCGGCAGGTGCCGGCCGCGCGCCAGACGGGTGCCGGCCCAGCAGAAGGCGCCGAAGTTGCGGATGCGCGTGACCGACGACACCAGCGCTGGGTGATACAGCTTGCACACGTTGGGCGTCGTGCCGTCGAAGGCGATCGTCGAGGTGGCGAGCTCTCGCTGCTCGGACACGCGCAGGCGGATGTCGGTCTCGCCGCGCAGGGTGTAGAAGGCCCCGGCGCCGCGCCGCGCGCGGTATAGACCGCCGCCACCGAGGCGCTCCTCGGCCGGCAGGAAGAGCACCGCTTCCTCGATGGCTTCTCCCGCCGTGCCCGCGCGCACCAGCGCGAATTGCAGGCCGAAGAAGGGGGCGCCCAGGAGCAGGCTGTTGGTGCCGTCGACCAAGTCCAGGACACAGCAATCGCCGGTCGGTGGCCAGGCCGACACCCCTTCTTCGTTCACCGGCACGCCCGGATGGAGCTGCTCCAGGAAGGCCATCGTGCGCTCGCGCAGCTCGTCCTCGACGCCCCACACCAGCCGCGAGTCGGCCCTCGCTTCGCGCGACCCCATGGCGCCCTCCAGCAGGCGCGTCCAGATGTCCGCCAGCTCGACCGCCAGGAACCGCCACAGCATCGCTGCCTCCGTTCGCGGGCTGCCGACCGTCATCAGCCTGCCTCCGTGGCCGGGACCGCCAGCCGCGGCATGGTGGCCTCCGTGTAGAGGCTCTCCTCGACGAAGGCGCACAGCATGTGGCCGATTGCCATGTGCGCTTCCTGGATGAACTGCGTGCTGCGGCTCGGCACCCGCACGCACAGGTCACTGGCCTCGCTGACCGCGCCGGCATCCATGCCGAGCAGGCCGACGGTGTGCAGCCCACGGCGCTGCGCCAGGCGCATGGCCGCGGCGACGTTCTTCGAGCTGCCGCTGGTGCTGATGCCGATCAGCACGTCGTCCGGCTGCCCGAAGGCCTCGACCTGGCGTTCGAAGATCAGGCTGAAGTCGAAGTCGTTGGCGTGCCCGGTGAGCGTCGAGGACGTCTGGGACAGCGGCAGCGCCGGCAGGCCGGGACGCTCGACGTCGTGGTTGAGCGCGCTGACCAGCTCGCCGGCGATGTGCTCGCAGGTGGCCGCATTGCCGCCATTGCCACAGAGCAGCAGCTTGCCTCCCTGCCGGTAGCGGCGCACCAGGAGCACCGCCACCTCGACGATGTCCCTGTGGCACTGCGCCAGGGTTTCTTGTTGTGTCCGGATCGTACCGAGCATGTACTGGCGTACGTAGTCATGGGCTCCGGCGATCCAGGCTTCGTCGATCTTGACATCTCTCATGAGGCGTCTTCCCTTCTCGTGAGCGCCGCCAGGTAGTCGGCGGCATGGTGGAGATCGCCGGCCACGAACGTGCACGGCACGGTGCCCACCGCGTCCGTCTGGGCGCCCTGGCCGGTGCGAACGAGGATCGTCCTGGCTCCCAGCCGGCGCCCAAAGTCGATGTCGCTGCGCTTGTCCCCGATCATCACGCTGGCGGCCAGGTCGATGCCCAGCTCCTCGGCCGCGCGCAAGCCCAGGCCGGGACGTGGCTTGCGACAGTCGCAGTCGTGGTCGGGCCGGTGGGGACACAGGTAGATGCCGTCGAGGACGATCCGCTCGTCCGCCAGCACGGCGCCCAGGCGTCGATGCACTGCGTCGAGCTGTTCGGCGTCGAAGTAGCCACGGCCAAGGCCGCTTTGGTTGGTGACCAGCACCAGGCCGAAGCCCAGCGCCCGCAGCCGACGCAAGCCGGCCGCCGCGCCGGGCAGCAGCACGACGTCGTCGGGATCGCCGATGTAGCCACGGTCCTCGATCACCGTGCCGTCGCGGTCGAGCAGGGCGAAGGGGCGCACGGACGCTCGCGCCTTTCGTGGCACGACGACCGTCATCGCGCCGCCTCCTGCCCGAATGCCACGTCCCACGGTGGCGTCGCCACGGCCGGACGCGGCCAGGCGTCCAGCCTCGCCAGGGTCTCGGCGTCGCGTCGTGCGGACCCGGCGGAGGGTGCGACCCCGTCATCCCGCAAGCGCGCCTCGACCAGCTCGGCGACCCTCGGTGCGAAGGCCAGCTTGGTCGGCCAGACGACCGTCACCGGGCCCGGGTGTCGAAGGTGTTCCACGACGGGACCCGACGGTCGACGACCGGCGCGGTATCCCTCGGCGCGGTCGAGCGTCAGCGTCGCGGCCTGGCAGTCGGCCAGGTCGACCCATGGCAGCACCGTGGCCAGCTCGCGGCGCGCCGTCTCCAGCTGGCCTTGGGCGTCGCGGCCGGCGCCACTGTCGGACAGGGCGCCGCCCAGGTACCAGCCTGGGCGATCCTGGGCGTCGCGGAAGCTGACCAGGGTGAAGCGCGGCGTGTCGCTGCCGGCGCTGATGCAGTGGCCGTAGAACGCCGGCAGGTCACCGCCGCGCAGCAGCACCATCTGCAGCGGTCGTCGCTGCATGCGCGGCGGCACACCCGGCCCGGCGCCCGCCAGCGCTCGGCCCAGCGCCTCGTTGCCAACACCAGCCGTCAAGACCACGCGTCGGCAGCGGAGGCGGCATGGGTCGCCACCGTTGCCGTGACGCTCGTCGACGTGCACCTCGACCGTGATCTCCTCGTCGTTCCCATCGAGCCACCGGACGTCTGCGTGCACCGCCAGCAGAGCACGCAAGTGCTGCTGGCGCAGCGCCGCCAGCACCGACGGCACGTCGACCACCGGCTCGTCGACCCGGTAGACCGAGCCCCGGAAGCGAGAGCCAGCGCGGGCCAGCAGCTCCGGTCGCTCGTCTTCGGCCACCGGCGTCACGCGGGCGCGCAGGCTCTTGCTGGCCAGGAAGGCGGTGAAGCGCGTGCCCAAGCGCTGGTCCGTGAACAGGTAGTGATGTGGTGACAGCACGCGCGCGGCGCTCAGGTCGGGCTGATCGTCACCATCCAAGCAACGCAGCCAGCGGGACGGCATCGCGGCCAGCTCGTGGCTGGCCTTCGACAGCGTGCCGCCGATCGCATACTTGGTGCCGCCGTGGATGATGCCCTGCGCTGCGATCGTCTGGCCGCGGCCCAGGGCCTCGGACTCGCACAGCAGCGCGCTGTAGCCACGGGCGCGCAGGTGCGCCAGCAGCCACAGGCCGGCGATGCCACCGCCCAGCACCACGACGTCGAGGGTGACTTCGCGGTGCGCTCGCCCGATCGTGGGATGATCGTTCATGACGTCTGTAAGCGCTCGATCACACGGGTGGTCGACAGGCCATCGACGAACTCGGCGATGAAGATTTCGCCGCCCGCCTCGCGTACGCAGCGACACCCGGGCACCTGGTCCGGGCGGTAGTCACCCGCCTTGGCCATCACGTCCGGTCGCACGGCGCACACCAGGCGGTCCGGCGAGTCCTCGCTGAACGGCACCACCCAGTCGACCGCCTGAAGCCCGGCCAGCACGCGCAGGCGCTGGTCGAGCGGGTTGATCGGTCGGTCGGCGCCCTTGAAGCGTCGCACCGAGTCGTCGTCGTTGACCGCCACGATCAGCCGATCCCCCTGGCTGCGCACCTGCTCGAGGTAGCTGATGTGTCCTGCGTGCAGGATGTCGAAGCAGCCGTTGGTCATGACGATCTTCTCGCCGCGGGCGCGCGCGGTGGCAACCAGGTGGAGCAGCTCGGCCTCGGTCACGATGCCGGTCGAGGCACACCGCGCGTACGCCAGCTCGGTCGCCGAGATGGTCGCCACGCGCGGCTTCTCGACCGCCAGGCCGGCCGCCACGTTGGCCCAATACGCCGCCGTCGGCACGTCGAGACCAGCCGCCAGCGCAAGCGCCAGCACGGCCATCACCGTGTCGCCGGCCCCCGCCACGTCCTCGACGTGGCGCGCGCGGGCCGGCCAGTGCACCGCCGCCTGCTCGCGCGCCGACTGCCCTTCCAGCAACAGACTCAGGCCTTCGGCGTCGCGCGTGATCACCAGCGCCGCCAGCTCGAGCTCGCGCAGCAGGGCACGACCGCGCTCGTGCAGTTCCTCTTGCCCGCGGCAAGCGCCCACCACCGACTCGAGCTCGGTGCGGTTGGGCGATAGCAGCGTCGCGCCCCGGTAGCACGAGAAGTCGCGCCCCTTGGGGTCGACCAGCAACGGACACCCCACGGCCCGCACCGCCTCGATCAACTCGGCCGGCCGACGCACCGAACCCTTGCCGTAGTCCGAGAACACCACCGCCCTCGCTGATGCCAGGTGCGGGCGCAGGCGGTCCAGGAGAGCCGACGCATCGAGGCCGGGAAAGCCATCCTCGAAGTCCACCCGCACCACGTGTTGCCCGCGTCCCGTCACCCACTGCTTGCGGATGGTCGGCGATCCCGGGACGCGCACCAGGTCGCACCGCACTCCGGCCCGCCGTAGCTGAGCGTCCAGCTCATCCGCCTCGGCATCGTCACCGACTGCGCCCACGAGCGTCACCTCGGCCCCCAAGGCCGCGGCATTCATCGCCACATTCGCCGCGCCGCCGGGACTCGCCTCCTCATGGTCCACCAGCACGACCGGCACGGCGGCGTCGGGCGCCAGGCGCGAGGCGCTCCCCTGCCAGTAGCGATTGACCATCAGGTCGCCCACCACGAGCAGGTGCAGACCTTCGAACGACGGAGGTCCCTGTGCTGGTTCCCGCGCTGGATCGTCAGCTCGCACCGTTGGCTCCCGTCGGCGCAGATTGGCCCAGATATTGGCGTCGCGCCTGCTCGAAGCCCGGCCGGTAGACGCGGCGCAGGTAGTCCAGGCTGCCGTCGATGTCGGCGTGCGGCAGCGATGGCTGCGGCAGGAACCGACCGTCGGCGTCGAAGTAGGTCGGCAGCGGCAGCGTACCATCGTCGACGCCCGCGGCTGCGAATTCACGCTGCAGCCGCCGGTTGTAGGTGGCGATCTTGTCGTTGATGAACTCCGGCCAGCGACGCCACAGCGGCAGCTCATCCCACAGCGGTCGCAAGCGCTCGGACAGCTGCCACAGCTGCTCGGCGTAGGGATGGACGCGCGCCAGCTTGGCGTAGCCCTCTTCTCTCGACGGCGCGCTGTCGACCACGCGCTGCAGCAACGCGCGATAGTAGCCGAAGACGTCCTCGAAGCCGTCGCCGTCCTTGAGGATGAAGGGATCGGCGATCTTCGCCTGCACCTTCGTCGGCACGCCGAAGAAGACCGACGCGAAGCGGCTGCCGTCGCGCTCGGACAGGCCTTCACCGGGCTTGAGCGTGTAGCGCTTGCGGTGGATGCCGTAGCGCATCGCCTTGAGCACGGACAGCGCGTTGGGGCTGAACAACCCACGCCAGGTGGCGCGCAGGAAGATGCCCAGCAGCGCCCCCTCCGACTGTCCCCGAATGCGGTTCAGTCGCTCGAGGCCGCGCCGCCCCTCGCCAGTGAACACGATGACGTCCGGTTGCTTGACCGCCAACGCCTCGGCACAGCCCTCCGGCCGCAGTCGGTCGAAGTAGTTGAGGCGCAGGAATTCCGGCTCCCCTTCGGGAAAGATCCGGTCGCGCGCGATCATGTTGATCAGCAGGTGGTCCTCCTCGATGGCGCGGTCGAGGAACCATGGCCAGACGTTGTAGGCCAGCACCAGGTCCGCCGCCGTCCAGACGATGGCGTCGTCGGCACCGGCGTCGAACGGCTCGCTACTGCGTAGGAAGGAGTGGGAGAAGGAAATGCGGTCGCGGTCTTCTTCGATGGTCAGGAGCTGCTCGGCCTCGCGCAACCAGCCGATTTCCAGCAGGTAGTCCCGCACCACCTCGACCACACGGCAAGCCTCGGGTGGGCCGTAGAAGCACAGCCGAACGCCGTCTTCGTGTCCTTGGCCGCGTGCTCCGACAGCCGCCCCCGCCGCGGCATAGTGGAGCAAGGGAAAGACCAACAACGGCAGGTTGTCGAGCACCGGGTAGAGGAATTTCAGATCATCGACGCCGCCTTCGATCGAACGTACTAGGCGCGTGTTCTCGACCGCGTATGGACTCCAGGTCGGATTCTCGTCGGCCTGCCGGCGCAGCTCGAGGCGGCGCTCTAGACGCAGACGCACGACCTCGTCGAGGGCAGCCTCGGCCGATGGCAAGAGCTCATGACTGGCTGTGATGGCCACGAAGCGTACGGGGCGTTTTCGATCCGCTGGCGGCATCGCAATTCCTTGGCTCAGGTGTCTACGACGAATTCGTCTTGGATGCAGGTGTCTACGACGAATTCGTCTTGGCTGCAGGTGTCTACGGCGAATTCGTCGGATCATCGCAGATTCCCGCCACCGGCGTCGGGGCGCGTGGGGTGGGCTCGGCCGAGGTGAGCTCGGCCGCGGGTCCACCGGAAGGTCTCCACCTGCCCCTCGTCGAGCTTGACGTCCTTGGCGTAGCCCGCGTAGCGGCAGCTCACCAGCGCGCGAGCTTCGGGCAGGCCCTCGAGCACGGCCCCGCCACCGGGCCCGGGGGGTGGGAGAAGAGCGCACCTCAAGCAGGAGTCACGGTTAGCATGACGGACCGGGTACTTCCGGACCACCCCGAATTCGCGGTCAATGGTACCTACGCTCCACGACGGCAGCGTCAGGTGGTGCTCTCCTCCGGGGCCCCCTTTGCTTCCACGCTTTCACCAGGGGCCGGGGCCTTGTTGCCACTGGCCTTCTTGACCTCAGCGGGCACGAAGTCGGGATGGATCTTGCGCCAGACTTTGATCCGTTCCCGTAGCGTTCGTCGGCTCGAGCGGATTCGTTGTGCAGCCCGGGTGATGTTCCCCTTGGTGCGGAACCATGCCGTGACTGTGGCCAACAGCTCGGAGTCTCGGCCGATGTCCGAGAGCCTTCGGTCGTCTACGAGATCGCCGTTGAAGGTCTCCTCGCCCAGCGCGTTCCACCGGGCAAGGAGCAGGGCGCGTAGGTCCGAAGGGACCTCGCCGGTCGGCTCATCGGTGTTGGCTTGGGCGCGGGCCTGGTCCGCAAGACGCGGGATACCGGTTGTCGTCTCGATCTGCTCGGAGTCCTGGTTCATTGCACGGTCCTCGGTTGGTGTTTGGTGAGCGGGGCACGGTCATCGCTTCGGTCATGGTGCGTGCGTTTGTCGATGATGGTCGTGGTGCAGACCTGCCCCTTGTCGTCGGGTGTGTCAGGCAGGTCCGTCACCTCGACGTTGGTGAACGCTCGCTCCTCGATCAGCGAAGGACCAGCAGGTCGTGGATGTTCGATACGAGATCGGTCAGGCTGAGGCCGCCCTGCGCCTCTCGGATACGTAGTTTGGCTTGGGCTTGGTCTCTCGACGCGTCGGGGCTCACTGGCAGCTCGAGCTCAGGGCTGGTCGTATCCTGGAAACCACTGCAAGGCGAACCGCCATCGCAAGAGCACCAACGAATCACGCGACGGTCAGCTACGGCGCTACTTGCTGCCGCAGCTGGGACACAAGCGGCTCGACCGGATCACGGCCGAGGACGTCCAGCGGCTCAAGGCTGCGATGAGCCACCTGCAGGCGAAGAGCGCCAACCAGGCTCTCGTCGTGCTCAAGGCGATCCTCAACGTCGCCGTCGATTGGGGGGTGATCGAGAAGCTCCCCGCGAAGATCACGTTGCTGCGCGTCGACGAGAAGGCCCCGGACTTCTACGGCTTCGAGGACTACGAGCGCCTCCTCACTGCCGCGAAGGCCATCGACACGAGAACCACGCTCGTGGTGCTGCTCGGCGGTGACGCCGGTCTGCGCCGCGGGGAGATGATCGCGCTGGAGTGGAACGAAGGGCAACGTACTCGGGTACTGCTATCGCACGCCCTAGTGCCACCAGATCCCTCGGCTTGGTGCCGAGGCGAGACCGTGGCCTACCTTGGTAGGGCTGACCCCAGCCGGAGTTCGAGCAAGGAGCTGCGCGACCACCTGCGGTCGTACTTCGGTGGGGGTTGGAGCAGACGTCGCGAGACCCTCGCGCCCCCAGGCTCGACGGCGGTCGCGACGTTGGCCTGGGGAACACGGATCGATGTGCCGTCGTTGCTCGGAGCGTCGACCAATGGAGGCTCATGCGTCGGAGTGCGACGCTGCATCCGCGGATGGAAGCGTCGATGGAGGCTCGTGCGTCGGGGAGCAGCAGTTGCTCCGATCAGTGGGTGCCCAAGGCTGGGGCGCGGCTGGCCACTGTGGCTGGGAGGTCCGCTCGGACGTCGAGTACGGCCACATTGGACCCATGCCAATGGCGCGGTATTGCAGTCGACCGGGACGAGGACGAGGGGCGGTTGACTCGACGGCGTCGAAGGGGTGTGCCGCTCGATCCCCGGTCGACCATCGGCAGCGCAATACGCAAACCGCCCCGAGCCCAGGTCGCTTCCGTGGGGGGTGTGCCGCTCGATCCCCGGTCGACCATCGGCAGCGCAATACGCAAACCGCCCCGAGCCCAGGTCGCTTCCGTGGCCGGAAGGCACGGGGCTACATCGATCACGTTCGCCTGGGCCGTAGCAACCGACTCGCGGGGCTGGGCGTCGTCACCTCGAACACAATGCCGCGAGGCCACGGTCCTTCGGTCGTGGAAAGTGGCCAAGGGTGGCCGGCGCGTTGCAAGTGTGCCGAC
>JAHZJA010001420.1 GCA_022601155.1 Deltaproteobacteria bacterium
CGTGCGCGGCAACGACTTCCTCGGCCAGCGCGTGCTCACCGATGACGGCAAGGTCGACCTCGCGCCGCCCTCGCTGCGAAAATTGGCGGAGGACCTGCCGCAGCTGTT
Source organism: Deltaproteobacteria bacterium (assembly GCA_022601155.1). GTDB lineage: Bacteria > Myxococcota_A > Polyangia > Nannocystales > Nannocystaceae > Paraliomyxa. The sequence goes on from JAHZJA010001420.1 coordinate 109, forward strand.
CGCCCGCGAGCAGGCCGAGGCCTCGTCGCTGCGGCTCATCACCCGACGCGCGGTCGGGACCCACAACTCGTGGACCCACAACCATCCTCGGCTCATCGGTCGCAACGGGACCAACGTGGTCTACGTGCATCCGAAGGACGCCACATCGCTGGATCTGCGCGATGGCGACATGGCCGACGTCACCACCGACGTGGGCACGATCCGTCTGCCCGTGTCGCTATGTCCCGACCTGATGCCGGGCACGGTGGCCGTCCCCCACGGTTGGGGGCACCAGCGCGCCAAGGGGTTATCGGTCGCGAGCGAGACCCGAGGGGTCAACGTCAACCTGTTGGCCGCCGATGGGCCACAGCGCCTCGACCCCGTCTCGGGCATGGCCCGCCTGACGGGACTGCGGGTGACGGTCAAGCCGGCCAAGGGCCCCCAAGATCAGTCCGATTGGTCGGGTCTGCCCGCAACGCCCTGAGCAACCAGCGTAGCGGGCAGAGCACGGGTTTCTCTCGAACGCGCGGCCCAGGGTGTCGCCACGACCCCCAACCCACCCTCCAGTGGCACGGCGCCCGTCGCCTGATTCGGCGCCTCGGGAGGTCTGGGCGGCCTGGTGAGCATGAACGCGGCCCCGAAACCGCACGGGGCGTGATTCGAGCGCCGCTGTGGGCAACGCCACGATGTGGCCCACGCGGTCACAGAAGTATGGAATCAAACCGACCGGTGCTCTAGCGTCATGGGCAGTGTTGCTCGGTGTTCTCGCTTCATCCCTGTCGTTGATCTTCGATCCCGCGTCCGTCGCCGCATCCACCCCGGGGCCCCTGCCCATCGTAGGAGGCACCGATGCCCTTCAGTGCGAGTGGCCGAGCACCGTTGCGCTCAACTCGGGCACCACCACCTATTGCTCGGGCACCCTCATTCACCCCTCGGTCGTCATCACGGCAGCGCACTGTCTGCATCCGGCCAACGGCTGGGGCAACCCCACCACCATCGTATTTGGTGAGCAGGGCGCAGCGCCCGAGCTGGCCGTGGGCATCACCGGGTGCGAGCTCCACCCCGAGTACGTGCACGAGGCACGGCTACACTCGCCGGCCGACGCTCACGACCTGGCCTACTGCACCCTCGCGCAGCCGGTCACCACCATCGCGCCCACTCCGGTCATCATGGGCTGCGAGGTCGACCAGCTCGTGCCCGGGGCCGAGGTCGATATCGTGGGCTTTGGCGCCAACTCCATCGAGCCTGCCGGCGGCGGGTTCGAGGTGAACGGCGTTGGGGTCAAGCGGCACATCGCCCAGACCCTCGAGCAAGTCGACGCTCTCGACCAGCTGTTCTTGGTGGGTGCGGGCGGCTCGGCGTGCTCGGGAGACTCGGGCGGCTCGGCGTTCTTGCAGCTGGACGACGGCTCGTGGCGGACGCTCGCCACCACCGCGCGCATCCACCCCGACGCTCCCCGCGATCCGCCGTACTGCACCTACGGTGTCATCTACACCGGGGTGTGGAACGAGATGGACTGGTTCGAGGCCCAGACGGGGTTCGACCTGACGCCATGCCACGACCCCGATGGCACGTGGAATCCCGGGGCCGATTGCACCGGCTTTCCCCTCGAGCCGCAGGCCGCTGCGACCTGGGCCGATGGGTGTGCCGCGCAGTCGCTGTCCGGGGCCGGCCAGACCTGCGCGCCCGACATGGGCTCCACCGGAGGTGGGTCCAGCTCTGGAGGCGACTCCGACGAAACGGGTGCCGACAGCACGGGAGAGGACACCGGGTCGCCGCCAGGCTCGACGGGCGGCCTGGGTTCCTCGGGCGGCCTGGGCTCGGGGGACAGCACCAGCGCTGCGCCGGCCACCGACACGGGGCTGCCCGGCGGCACCGCGGATGGGTCCAGCACCGGGGCGGCGGGCCAAGACGATGAAGGCGGCGGCTGCGGCTGCCGCAGCGATGCGGGCCGTGGCCACGCGGGCTTCGGCCTGCTGCTGATCCCGTGGCTGTGGGTTCGACGCCGTCGCGCGAGCGCCTGACAGAGCCAAACCGCGAGCACGAGGGGCCAAAATCGCGTCCGTGTACGAGCGATGGAGCCAGTACCGCCGCAGAGCACTAGCATGAGCCCTACGAGGGCACCGCCCATGACCACCCTGCGCTACTACTTCGACTTCATCTCTCCTTACGCCTACCTCGGATGGGGGCAAGTCAAGTCGCTCGCTCAGCGCCGCGGGGTGGAGCTCGAGCCCGTGCCCGTGCTGTTCGCGGCCATGCTCGATACCTACGGGCACAAGGGTCCGGCGGAGATCGAGCCCAAGCGGATCTACACGTTCAAGCACGTCACCCGGCTGGCCCACGACCTCGGCGTTCCCCTTCGACCGCCGCCGGCCCATCCCTTCAAGCCGTTGTTGGCGCTGCGCATCGCTTCGCTTCCCCGGCCCCGAGCCGAGCGAGAGGCGATCATCGACCTGCTGTTCGATCGCACGTGGGCCACGGGGGTGGGGGTGACCGATCCGGGTGCGCTGGTGCAGGCTCTCGATGCCGCAGGGCTGCCGGGCACCACGCTGGTGCAGGACGCGAGCGCAGCCGACAACAAGGCCCGGCTGCGAACCCAGACCACCGACGCGGTGCAGCGCGGCGTGTTCGGGGTGCCGAGCATGGAGCCCGACGCCAGCGGCGAGATCTTCTGGGGCCAGGACGCCATGCCCCACCTCGAGCGCTACCTCGACGGTGGCGACCCCGTGCCCGACGACCTCCTCGAGCGCTGGCGCGGCCTTCCGCAGGGCGCCGTGCGTCCGTCTTCGAAAGCGTAGGCAGTGCAGTCGTGCCGCCCTCTTCCTCGCCGCGAGAAGGTGGCTGCCGCTGCAATCGGCCCGATGACTATTTCTCGAAGCGGGGCGCTCGGCGGTCGATGGTGCCTGAGCCGGTCGACACGACTCACCGTGCCGACGAGTCGACTGCGCGCGCCGGACGAAAGCCCAGCGAACTGAAGCGAGACCCCGGCCCGAACGCGGCACGAATGGCAGACCGTGATCCTGCGGCGGGTACGACCCAAGCCCCGCCACGCATCACGCGGTAGCCTTCGCCACGGCGAGAATCATACCGGAGACCGTCCCCCGCCCGAGGGATCTTCTCGTAGGCGCTGTACTCGTCCCGGCACCACTCCACCACGTTGCCGTGCACGTCGTAGAGCCCAAAGGGGTTGGGGTGCTTGGTGGCCACCGCGTGCGGCCGGCTTCCAGAGTTGACGCGGTACCAGTCAGACCGTTCGAGGTCTGCGCCGTCGTCACCGAACCAGTAGGTGGTGGTCGTGCCCGCTCGCGCCGCGTACTCCCACTGCGCTTCGGTCGGCAGCTTCAGCCCCGCCCACTCGCAGTAGGCAGCCGCCTCGTGCCAGTTGAGCCCCACGACGGGCAGATCGGGCAGGGAAAGAAGCTCGTCCTGCCAACCGGCGGGGTGCCCGACCTCGGGGCACGCCTCGAGGAACCGAGCGTACTGAGCGTTGGTGACCTCTGTCCGCGCCAGGTAGAAGCTGGACAGCGTCACTTCGCGCTGCGGCATCTCGTCGCTGGACCCCTCCTGGGGGGCAGAGCCCATGACGAAGGTCCCTCCTGGGATGAGCACCAGCTCGACACCGTGCACGGTGATCGTTGGTGGAGCAGCGGGTCGCTCGTCGGCCTCGGAGACGATCGGCTGGGGGGCGAGCGAGGTCGGGACGGCGGGGGTGGGCCGACCCGCCGTGGCGAACGTGACCGCCTCGGGAGCACACGCGCGCTGGGTTGCACCCGTGTGCGCCCGCCGTCCATCGAGCACGGCACAACCCCACACAAACCATAGGTGGGGATCGAGCGCCCATATGCGCCCGATCGGCTCTCCGCTGGCGGTCGCGAGGCGGGTGCCGTCGAGCGACAGCGAGACACTGCTCACCGGTCGTTGGTGAGGCAGCACGGCCCACGCACTGCCCGTGGTCATGTCCCACAGCCGGGCCGTCCCGTCGTCGCTGCCCGTGGCCAGGCGCCTGCCGTCGCCCGACAGCTCCAGCGCACGGACGGGGCTCGCGTGCCCCTCGAACGTCACGAGCCTCTCTCCCGTGTCGACGCTCCAGCTTCGAACGACGCCCTCATCGGTTGCCGTCACCAAGCGCGTGCCATCGAGCGACAGCGCCAACGCGGTCACCAGCCCCTGCTGGGCGAACGCACCGCTCGACGGGACGATCGCGGCCGACTCTTCGGTCATCTCCCACGTCTCGACCACCCCGTCCTCGCCGAGGGTCAGCAACCGTCGCCGCTTGGGAATGAACGTGAGGCGTACGATCGGGCCTTCGTGCGACAGCGTGTGCTGCAGCTCGCCCGTCGCGACATCCCAGACCCTGCCGCTCCCGTCGTCACCCCCCGCGGCCACGTGCCGCCCCTGGGAGGAAAACGCCACCGATCGAATCGGTCTCCCGTCGTCGTCGAGGGTGTACAGCAGGGCGCCCGAGCTCGGATCCCACAGCCGCACGGTCCCGTCCCGACCCCCCGTCGCGAGCCGGGTCCCGTCGGGAGAAAACGCCACCGCCAGCGCGTCGAGCCCGTGCCCCTTCAAGATCGCCAGGACGTGGCCCGCGCCTGCGTCTCGGATCTCCACCGAACCATCGCCCATGGCGGTGGCAAGGCGAATGCCGTCGGGGGAATACGCCACGGCATCGACCCGAGACATGCGGCCCGGGAGGGAGGTGATGACCGCCCCACGGTCCAGATCCCACGAGCGCGCCGTTTCGTCCCAGCTGGCGGTGACCAGCTGGAGGCCACTGGGTGAGAACGCAACGTCGACGACAGGACCTGCATGCAACAACGAGGTGAGCTCCCGTCCGGTGGTCACCTCCCACACATGGGCTGCGTCGTCGTCGATCGTGGCCGTGGCGAGCCGGGTGCCGTCGGGAGCCCAGTCCACCGCGTAGACCGCCGAGCGATGCGGCCACGATGCGAGGGGGTCGCCGGTGGACGCGTCCCACAGGCGCGCGGTGTGGTCTTCGCTCGCGGTGGCGATGGTCCGGCCGTCGAAGGAGAACGCGCCATCCAAGACCGGTCCCGCGTGGCCCTCGATGGTCAGTAGGGAGCGACCGCGCTCGGCATCCCACAGGCGTACGGTGCGATCTTCACTGGTCGTGAGCACCCGCGCCCCGTCGGGGGACCAGGCCACGCCGCGTATTCGCCCCTCATGGCCGAGCAGGGGCACGAGGATCGAGTCCTCGCCCCCATGCCATACCCACGCCGTTTCGTCGCTCGCGGTCGCCAGACGCCCGTCGGAAGAAAACGCGACGTCGCGGACGGGGCCGGCGTGCGGAAGCGACTCGAGCACCGTCCCCGTCTTCGCATCCCACAACACGACGACCCGGTCCTCGCCCGCAGTGGCCAGGCGTGCACCATCGGGAGACCATGCCACAGCGTAGACGGTGCCCTGGTGGCCCACCAAGGTCTTGCCTGGCGTACCGGAGCGGGCGTTCCACAGCCGCACCATGCGGTCGGCCCCGGCGGTGGCGACCAGCTCGCCATCGGGGGACGGCGCCACGGCGAAGACCCCTTCCTCGTGGCCTCGCAGCACGACCCCCTCGCGCATCCGGGTCAACGCCCGGGTGAGGCCCTCGAACACGGGCAGCGAGACCGCGACGGCCTCGGCACCATCGACCGCAGCGTTGTCCCGCTCGCTGTCCCCCGGCTCGGCACCACCGTCCTCGGCACTACCGTCCTCGGCACCACCGTCCTCGGCACCACCGTCCTCGGCACCACCGTCCTCGGCAC
>JAHZJA010001421.1 GCA_022601155.1 Deltaproteobacteria bacterium
ATGATGTAATCGGTTCCTCGACACGGTCGCAAGAGGATCGGCGTCCGTTTCCAGGCCAACCGCCGGTTAGGGACGCCGTCTCGGTTTTCTGGACCGCGTCGGCCCCAAGCACGCTCGACGACCGATGCGGGACGGAGATCCGAGCGACGGGAAGGCTTCGGTACACCGTGTCGATGGCGTCGAGAATTGGTTCCGATCGCGATGCCGGCTCGCGCTCTCAGTCGAACGCTTGAAGCACGGGAGCGTCACCGTTGAGGTTGCGTCCGGTCGGGTTGGCAACGACGACGAAGCCGGACGCCGATCCTCCCGAAGGCACACCCAACACGGTGGCTTGGACCACACGGGAGGTGTGGCCCTGTCGCACGAGTCGAAGCCGTCCGTCCCAACGCCCTGTCTGTTGTGCCGCCTCGACCACCGCGCCCAGTCCGTCACTGCGTGGGGGGTCGGTGGTGAACAGGCTCTCCGCGGCCGCACCCTTGACCGTCTCTGCGGTCAGGCCACACTCGCGCATCAGAGTGGCGCCGGCATGATGGATCTCCAGCTGAGGTCCGAGCACGGCGGTGTGGGAGCCCATCAGATCGAGGGCTCGGCTCAGGGCCTCGACCTGGGCGGTGGCGACTCGGCCCGCCGTGACATCCGTGAACGTGAGCACGACGCCATCGGTCATCAAGTCGGCGGTGCGGTAGGGCGATGCGGTGACCAACACCACCTGCCCCGATTGGTCGGTGGACTCGATGTGGCTGGCGCGCTGCTCACCCAGCGCACGCGAGGTCAGGCTATGAAAGTCGATCGCCAGTCGTGGTGCGAGATCGGTGATCACCCGGCCGAGGTCGTGGTCGTCGATCGGGACGAACTCCACCGCGGCGGGGTTGAACTCGCGGATCCGCATGCCCGCGTCGAGGTAGATGACGCCCACCGAGACATTGCGCAGCAGGTTCTTGAGGTCGTCGGTGGTGGTGGTGAGCAGCTGCAGCTTGCTCTGGAGCTCGGCGTTGACGGTGTGGAGCTCCTCGTTGACCGACTGGAGCTCCTCGTTGCTGCTCTGGAGCTCCTCATTGCTGCTCATCAGCTCTTCGTTGGTCGCCTGGAGCTCCTCGTGGGTGGCCTCTCGCTCCTCGGTCACTTCGCGAAGCTGCCGACGGAGCTCGGCGATCTCCTCGTGCAGCGGCTGGATCTGGTCCACGGGGCTGGGCTCGATGACCACGTGGTCGGCACCGACGTCCGGGCCGTGGGGCGGATTGATGTGGAGCAGCCACCCCGGGGCGTGCGGGGTGAGGGCACGGGCGACGACGACGAGCTCCTCGCCCTCGAGCTCCCCGCGGGCGTGGACCTGACGACCCGTGGAGCTGGCACGGCGGATCGCGGTCTGGGCCAGCGAAGCGAGCTCGGCCCGGACCATCCCATCGAGGGTGGGTCTCGGGGTGCCGCCGGGCAGATCCAAGAACGGTCGAAGATCGCCGTTGGTGTAGCGGATCACGTTGTCGTCATCGACGGCGATCCACGTACCCGGGACGAAGGCATTGACGATTGCGCGGGGCAGCCTCGGCTGCTCGAGCGACTCGGTGGGGGTCGAAGCGGTCGCACGCGGAGGAGCGGACTGCACCACCACCTCCGAAGCCGGGCGTTTGCCTCGGATGCGAAACAACCGGTTGGCGCGGTCGACCGATTCGAATGCGCCCGTGCTCGGCGGGGTCTCGGACGAGCCCAACATCACGTAGCCGCCGGGCTTGGCTGCGAAATGCAGCACGGCGTAGACGCGGCGCTGTGCCTCGGGCTCGAGATAGATCAGCAGGTTGCGGCAGCTGACGATGTCGACGTGGGAAAATGGAGGGTCGACCAGGATGTCGTGCCGGGCGAAGACGATGTTGCGCCGGAGCGGCTCGATCGCGGTAAACCGGTCGTTGTCTTGCTGTACGAAGAACCGCTCGCGGCGGTCCTCGGAGACCCGCTGGAGCTGGGTCTCGGTAAATGTCCCGGCCGCCGCGAACTCCAGCGAGCGCGTGTCGATATCGGTGGCGAAGACCTTGATGGGAAATCGCTGACCGAGCCGGTCTATCGCTTCCTCGGCCAGCATCGCCAACGTGTAGGCTTCTTGGCCCGTGGCGCACCCGGCCGTCCAGATGCGCAGCGGCTCGTTGGTTGCGCGCTGACTGAGGGTGGGGACGAGGGCGTGCTCTGTGAACGACTCGAACGAGAGTGGATCGCGAAAGAAGTCGGTGACGGTGACCGTGAGGTCCGACAGCAGCACGTTGGCAAAGCGGTTGTCGGACTCGAGCCGATGGGTGAGCTGCTCGATCGTCTGGCTGCTGCGCTGCATGCAGGCATCGAGCCGACGCAGCATCGTGCCTTGCTTGTACTGCACCAAGTCCACCCCGGTGTGATCCCGCAGGGTGGTCACCAGCTGGCTGTAGGCAGCAGGAGGCTCTTCGTGGTGCTGGGGTGGCGGAGGCGGGTCGGTGATCGCGGCCGCCAGCTCGCGTGGGCGCCCCACGAGATCGCCAGCACCACTCTCGATGGCCGCGTTGGGCATGCCGTCGAAGCCCGCGGATGCCGGGTCTTGGATGAGGACCCGACCCCCGCGTGCCTTGATCGCGAGAACCCCCTGGGAGCCGTCGGTCCCCGTCCCCGACAAGATGATGGCGACCTTGTCCACCCCCTCCGCCTCGGCCAGCGACGTCATGAATCGATCGATGGGCAGACGCGGGTAGCGGCCCGTGACCCCATGCAGACGAAACGCGCCGTCCTCCAGCGTGACAGATCGG
>JAHZJA010001422.1 GCA_022601155.1 Deltaproteobacteria bacterium
CGTCGCCAACGCCGTCGCCGATGTTTGCCGACCACCCCTCCACGCCCAGCTGACCGTGCGCATTGCTGCCCCAGCACCGAGCGGTGCCGTCGTCGAGCAAGCCGCACGCATGGTCCCGACCCAGTGACAGGCCGGCGAACGTTCGCAGCCCGACGTCGACGGGCGGCAGGTCCTGCAGTGTCTGGGCATCCTCGTCATCGCCCCAGGTCTCGGTGGTGCCGTCTCCCCGCACGCCATACTTGCCCGCGCCCAGGCAGTGCGCGTTGCCGTTGTCGAGCAGCAGGCAGGTGTTGCGGGGTCCCGTCACGACGCGCCGGATGCCTTCGAACGGGAGGTCGGGGAGCGCGGCGACGGTCTGCTCGGCCACCGTGCCCCAGTGGGTGGTCGTGCCCAGTCCCAGCTGGCCGTACTGGTTGCCACCCCAGCAGCGAGCGCGACCGTCGTCCCACTGGATGCACACGTGTCGGCCACTGGAGTTGGTCACCAGATCGACCGGGGTCTTGTCCGGGGGCAAGTCGAGCACGGGAAACTGCGCGGGCACATCATTGTCGCCCACGTGCGAGCCATGGGTGCCTCGGCCCAGGCGACCGCGGCTGTCCGCCCCCCAGCAACTGACGCGTCCCGAGTCGTCGAGTGCACACGTGAATGCGACCCCCGCCACGACATCGCGGACAGGGGTCGGGGTCGGCGGTGGCGTAGCCGGGCCGATCGCGGCCGATGGGGTCTGTGATGGCGCGGCCGCGGGGGCGGGCGGTGCATCGTCTCGCGCCATGACCATCACGCCTGCACCGATGCTCACCCCGAGGGCCAACAGCAACAAGCCGCGGCGCCGGGGAGGTGCTGGCGACGACACCGGCCGAGCATCGATGGTGCTGACGTCGGCAGAAGGTCGAGCCAGGGGCCAGCCCGATTCCTCGACGACCTTCACTGCCTGCCCACCCGGCTCGATCCGCATCAGCGCCTCGGCGAACTCGACCATCGTGGCGAAGCGGTTGTCCGGTTGCTTGCGGAGCGCACGCGACAGGACCGCTGCGACCTGCTCGCGAAGCTGGGGGGCGACGGTGGGGAGCATCGGCGACGGGGCCGGCTCGGTGAGGTGTTGCAGCATCAGCTGTGCGAACGCGTCGCCATCGAACGGGCGCACCCCCTCGAGCAGCTCGTAGGCCACGCACCCCAGGGCATAGATGTCCGTACGGTGATCGGTGGGGGTGCCCCGGAGGGCCTCGGGGCTCATATAGGCCGGGGTCCCGAGCAGCTGCCCCTGGGCGGTGAGCAGGGTCGAGTCTCCGTCGGGGTCCCCACGTCGGGCGAGCCCGAAGTCGATGACCGTGCACCCGGCGGGGTCGTCCTCGCGATCGAGGACGATATTGGCCGGCTTGATGTCGCGGTGAGTGATGCCGCGGTCGTGCGCCGCTTCGATGGCCCGCGCGACGTTCACCACGATGTCGCGGGCGGTCTCCCACGGCACGGGGGCATGCTCGCGGATGTAGTGCCGAAGGGTCGGGCCCTCCAGCAACTCCATCACGATGAAGGGGCGGTCGTCGGTCGTGACCCCGACCTCCGCGATGTCGACGATCCCCGGGTGGGCCAGCGACGCGACGGCCGAGCCTTCTCGGAGGAAGCGTCGACGACTCTCCGCATCCGACACCAACGATCGCTTGAGGAGCTTGACGGCAAAGCGCTGGCCGCTGGCATCGTGGGCCGTCCACACCTCGCCCATGCCGCCCGTGCTCAGGCAACTGCCTAGCGTATAGCCGGGGATGTCGACTTCGTTGGCCGGGCGAAGCGTCAGACCTCCGGCCGTGACCTGATCGAGGAGTGTTCTCTTGAGTGCAGAGACCAATCCTGGGCGAGGCTCGGGTCGAGGAGGTAGGGGATGCTCGCGCACGGGATGCTCGTCGGCCGATCGTGGCGTCGGTCGGTGGCCATGGTAGTTTCCGCCGTCGTGGAGCAGCAAGACGAAGCCGATGACCGTGCGCTCTTGAGTGCGTGGCTCGACGGTGATCGCGACGCCGGGCACGCGCTCATCGAAGCGCACTATCGGGCGCTGTTTACGTTCTTCAACACTCGGGTGGATCCCGACACGAGTGCTGATCTGACCCAGGCCGTGTTCGTCACCCTTTGTGAACAGGGCGCGAAGTTCCGCGAAGTCCACAGCATTCGCGCCTATCTGCTGGGTATCGCGCGGTGGAAGCTGGTCGCGCACTTTCGGCGGGGTCAAGGCACCACTCATGACCTCACACCGTTCGACGAGGCTTTCGTTCCGGCCCCCGAGGCGCAATCGCTGACCTCGCAGTGGCTGGCGAAGGAGCGGGGATCGGTGGTGGTGGAAGCCCTACGCCAGCTTCCGCTCGACCACCAGATCATCCTCGAGCTCAAGGACTACGAGGGGCTCACGGGGCGCGAGATCGCGGAGGTCTTTGGAGTTCCGCCCGGTACCGTGGCGACCCGTGTTCGGCGTGCACGTCAGGATCTGGCCGCCGCAGTACGTCGAGTATCGGGGTCGATGGGGATGGCGGAGACCACCGCCACGTCGCTGGCGGAGCACATGCGGGCGGTTCGAACGGCCGTCCAGGTGGCCACACCCGAGGGCTGAGGGCCGGTTTCGGCACATCGGGCCTCCGATCGAAAAAGCGAAATCAAAACCAACGGCTCGACGCACTGGGTGGTCGAGGACATCGCGTTGGCCCCCCTCCTACCGAGGGCGCACGGCCTACGTAAGTGCCTCCCTCACAGGACGAAGAGCACCATCATGAAGCACGAATTTGGCGTAGCACTGGTTGCGTTGGCATTGGCCGCTTGCTCCGCGCAGGACGATGGCATCGGCGACCCGACCTTCGAACAACTGGACGCACAGGGCGTCGAGACGCAGGCCATCGACGGTGACTTGATCGCCGAGGGCGAGGACGAGGACGAGGGCATCATGGTCCATGAGGATCAGATCGCCCGCATCATCCACGACGGCGGAGAGGTGAAGTTCCTCGTGGCCATCGATGGTCCCGCCGCGGGCGAGGTGACGATGGTCGAGCAGTACGCCCCCGACGAGGACGGAATGCTGCACGTGCGCTCCGAGAGCCTCACCCCGCTTGAGACCTTCCTCGAGCTCACCGATTCCACGGTGCCCGTGCCGCAGGCGCTGCTGGACTCGGAGCCTGGTGTCGCCGTGCAGCTGGCCGTGGGCCGTGACGCGGTGACGAGCCTGGACGAGCCCGTGCAGGCGACGATTGGATCGCTGACCTCGGAGACCAAGCCGCAGGCCTGGTCGGCCGCGTATATGTGTTCCGAAGGGCAGACGTCGGCGCAGTTCCTCAACGAGATCTGCTCGATCGACCCCTGGTGGGATCAGCTGTTCTGCCACAACGGCACCTGGTACTCGGTGACCGACAACGCCAACGGCTATGTCAACTGGGCGCGGGGTCGAACCCTCGCGTGCGGAGCCAACGGCAAGATGCGGCACTCGTACAAGTTCGGCGGCATCTGGTACCACTACTCCGAGCACACGATTCCCTCGGGGAACGTGCACTACACCACCAAGACCCCGATCACGAACCTGCGTCGCAAGGTCCGGCACCGCCGCACCGCCAGCGGCTTCGTGCGTGCCGCCACCCAGTTCCATCGGTTCTAGGGACGACCGCCGGGTCGGAGCACCCGCGGGGGCAAGGGGAGTGCGCCCGCGGGTGAATATCTTGGTCGCAGACGACGACAGCCCCGGCGCGTCTCGGCCGGCGTGGCCTCGAACCACGCAAGGGGGGCACCGTCGCGCAGCCGCAGGAGGCTGAGGCCCGACCATCCGCCGTTGGAATGGAGGGCCTGCCTTCCGGCGCTGCACCGTCGCAGAGGCAACCGTGCGGACGTCCAGATCCTGCGACGGAGCGAAGGACGTCGGGCCCGGCTCCGCGGGCGCTCATCGGGTGCGCACCGACCGACTACGGTCCGCCGATGGGCTCGCCCGCCTCGGGGTCATCGAGCAGCTCGGCCGCGTGCGCGCAGGCGTCGACCGGACCATCACCTTCGAAATAGCGGGGTCGCTCGTGCTTGGATGTTGGCCACACGGTCACCGACCAGGGCCAGCCCGCGAGCTTGGGGCTGTCGAGCTTGATCCGGTGACCTCGGGCCACCAGGGCGAGAACGCGAGACGTGGGGTCCATGGTCGAGGGCGCTCGATCACTATGACCGGCGATGTGCAGGCTGTCGATCGGGTGATCCCCCAGACGCTCGGCCGGAGCGTTCGATCTCGCTCGAGTCCGGAGGTCCAGCGAGTGCCGCAGGGGCGTCTTCACTCGCGGCCGGGTGGATCGATCCAGGCGGGTCGGCCATCGGCGTCGGCGATGTGCATCGCGGCCTGCGCCACGGCGCGCACCACCACCGCCATGCCCTCGTAGTCGAGCGTGTCTGCCTCGTCATCGGCCGAGTGGTACAGCGCATCCAACCGACCCGCCGCGATGGTGTGGGCGATGACTCCCTGCAGCGCCAGCGGATAGTTGTCCGAGCGATCGAACGCACTGCCCTCCTGCCGCCCGACCTCCGTCCCGGGGACGAAGCGGACACTACTGCCCTCGCTTCCGTCGTTGAGCCAGGCGCCTAGATCGCTGCGTGCCATCCCGGTGACCCACGACACCCGCGGTGCTCCGGGCTCTGGTCGTCCGAGCATCTCGAGGTTGAGCTGGGCGACCACGGAGTCGAGCGGCCAGACCGGGTGCTCGGCGTAGTGGCCCGAGCCGAGCAGTCCCAGCTCTTCGCCACAAAAAGCCACGAACACGATCGTGCGCCGAGGTGGTTTTGGGGCGGCCGCCAACGCTCCCGCGATGGTCAGCATCGCCGCGGTCCCGCTGGCATTGTCGTTGGCCCCGTTGAAGATCGTGTCGGGCCCGGGGCCGTGCTCGCGCACGTGGTCGTAGTAGGCGGTGATCATCACCGCCTGCTTGGCGAGCACGGGGTCGCGGCCGGGGACGATGGCGACCACGTTGCTCGCCGCGCCAGGGTTGGTCGGACCGCCGCACTCGAACCGTTGCTCGTGATCGGGGAGGCCCTCGGGCGCCGAGAGGCCGTGCTCGACGAAGGTGCGGCGCACGTACGTCGCCGCTTCGTCCAGCTGGGCCGAAGGGGTGGGGCGACCCCGCAGTCGATCACTGGCGAGCCACTCGACGTGGGTACGCAGCCGATCGGCATTGATGTGTTCGGTCAGGGGTGACGGCGGTGACTTCGCGGCTGCGACCGGTGGGACCACCGGGTGGGGCGGCGCGACCGCAGGCGAACCCGCCGAGTCGTCGCGCCCACACGACCATCCTACGCTCATCGACAACAGCAGCGTGGTCATCGATGCCCGCATGCCGTCGTGGATACCATATGGCCCGGACGGGGCCCCGTGGTCATTCCAGGGACGCTATAGTGGCGTCTGCCGTCATGTCGATCTCCCCAACGCACTCGAGTGAGCAGTGCCGTGGTCTGGGCCTCCTGTTGGCGTTGTCCAGCGGTTGTCTCGGGCTGCCTCGGTTCGATGACGCCGATGGGAGCCCAGGCGAACAGACCGGATCGGAAGCCGAGACCGGCACCACCACCGCCGAGCCTCCCGCGACCAGTGGCCCCACTCCGATGCCGACGACCTCGACGACGACGACGACGACCTCGACGACGACCTCGACGACCTCGACGACCTCGACGACCTCGCCGCCGCCCCCCCCTCCCTTGGATCTGGGTCCCGAGCTGACCCCATGTGAGCAGTACGCCCAGCTCAATGCGGAGTGCTTCGGCGAGGAGGAGGGGGCGTACGCCTACATTTTTTGTGCCGAGTACGCGGCGGACATCGAAGCGTCTCAGCCACAGTGCGTACCGCTGTTCGAGGACCTCATCGTGTGTCTCTCCGAGCTCAGCTGCCGCGAGTTCATGCGCGGCGTCGACAACTGCGACCCCGAGCTCCAGGCATTCTTCGAGTGCACCTGAGCCACCGCCCGCACCCCCGCACCACGAGAACAGATGACGAACGAAGAGATTGAAACCCTGGGACCACTGGGAGCGCTTGTCGGAGTTTGGGAAGGCGACAAGGGGTCCGACGAGGCGCCCAAGGTTCCCGACCGCAGTCCCGTCCACAGCGACTACCGCGAGCGACTGACGTTCGTGCCCACCGGGCAGGTCGACAACCACGAGCAAACGCTCTACGGCCTTCGCTATGCCACTACCGCGTGGCGGATCGGCGCCGACGCTCCGTTTCACGAGGAGAACGGCTACTGGCTGTGGGATGCCGCGCAGCGCCAGGTGATGCGGTGTTTCGCGGTGCCCCGAGGCATCACGGTGATCGCGGGCGGCATCGTAGAGCCCGGCGCCAAGGAGTTCACGCTCGAGGCAGAGGCGGGCTCCGAGACGTTTGGGATCTGCTCCAGCCCATTCCTCGTGCGCGAATTCAAGACGGTACGCTACGAGCTGAAGGTCACCCTGTTCGACGACGGTTCGTTCGCCTACGTGGAGGACACCGTGATGCAGGTGCGTGGCCGCCAAGAGCTGTTCCACCACGTCGACGCCAATCGGCTACGACGGGTGGAGTAGGCGGGCACTCGTTCCGTACATGCCCCCAACTCACGGCACCATGGCTGTCGTTCCAGGGAACGGCGGTTATCGTCGGGGCTGGGGCAGGTCCTGGTTGAAGAGGGCTCGCCGTCGCTCGGAGTCACCCACGGATGAACCAGGTCGACGGCACGAGCCGTCGAGGTGGTCCATGCGCGCAACGCGAGACGGCGTGGGAGGGGGCTGCGTCATGTTTGGACGCGCGTAACCTGTTAAGCTCGGGGTGGATGGATGATTGGGAGCTCCTCGAGACCTGGCGTGGTGGTGATGGGGGTGCGGGTGACGTACTGCTTGGTCGCTATTTCGATCTGCTCACGCGTTTCTTCAGCAACAAGGTCAGCAACCGAGAGGACGTCGCCGACCTCATCTCCGAGACGATGCTGGCGTGTACACGCGGCAAGCACAACCTTCGCGAAGCCGCAGCGTTTCGCGCCTTCCTGATGGGCTCGGCCATGAACGTGCTGCGCTTGCACTTCCGCAAGAAGGCCAAGCGGGGCCGGGAGCAGGACGATTTCGCGAAGATCTGTGTCGGAGACTCGGACGACCCGCGCTCGGTCACCTCGATGGTCTCGCTCAAGGACGAGGGGCGCCTGCTGGTTCGTGCCCTGCGACGACTCCCGCTGAACTACCAGATCGTGCTCGAGCTGAACTACATCGAGGATCTCAACGGCCCCGAGATCGCCGAGCTGCTCGGAATCCCCCGAAAGACCGTCTATACCCGACTTCGACGCAGCAAGGAGAGGCTGCGGGAGGTGATGGCACAGCTGAGCACATCGCCCGAGCTCGTCGAGTCGACCCTCGTCGGCCTCCGAACTTGGGCCGGACATCTACGGGATGAGATCGCGCGGTGAGTGGGGCGGTCTCGACACGACGCGGCGACACGGCGTCGAGTGAGACCGGTCGTCGACAGTACCGAGGCCTCCCCCGCAAACCGTCCTCGACTAGGGCTCCGAACCGTCCAGATCGATTCCCTGGGAGTCCTCGCCATCGAGCACGTTCAGAGCCAGCACGATGCGCTCGAAGTCCTCACCGATGACCCTCGCAAAGGCCTGAGCGAGTCGAGCGCGTCGCCGGCCTTCAGCCTCTAGCATGAGCCTCATGTCCGCCAGGTTCTGGTTGTTTCGGTCTCCGCAATCGGGCCCCGTGGGACTGTCGAAGCAGGCCACTCGCGCCAACTGTTCATTCAGGGTGATCTTCGGGCTCCCGAACTGACTTTCGAGACTCTCGTGGCCCTGCTCGAGCTCGGCGAGCAGCACGATGAAATCGCCGACAACCCCCCGGAGCGCCTCGTCGGAGACGTCGAGCTCGCCGTCCACAATGCCTCGTAGCTCTCGGAGCCGGCGGACGTCGGTCGACATGGCGAGGTAGATCGCCATCGCGAGCCGGATGTTCTCCGAGACCAAGATACGCCGATCTCCGTACTCGGGTGCGGTGTGGGCCTGGTAGACCGCGAGTGCCTGCTGTGCAAGGGCGCTCGCTTCGTCGTGTCGCGCTTCCAGTTCGGCGTCGGAGCACCCGTCCTCGCAGGCGGGATAGTCGTAGGCATTGAAGCCCTCGATGACGGGTCGAAGACCAGTCTCATCGTCGAACCACTCGGGATCGACTTCCAGCCCGACGTTGGCCTCGAGCTCCGCGTAGTCGTCCGCAGACAGATGGATGTTTTCGATCGCGAACTCGAATGGCTCGATGGGTTCGTAGAGCCCGGCGAGCCACTCGACGATGTCAGCTGCGACCGCGGCCGTTCCGCCACCTTCCTCGATCGATCGGCTTGGTCCGGCGTCGGGCGCCCGGCCTTCCTCGATCGAGCATGCCCCGAGGGTCAAGGCGATCATCGAGGCTGCGATTGTCGTGAACATTGGTTTCTTGAGCGTGTCGATATCCATGGTTTTGTCCCGATGACGCTGTATCCCTACCGGCTCGGAAGTCTTCGCTGGCGAGGAGCGAAGACTTCGACCGGCGAGTGGCTACTAGAGAGTCGATGGCCTCGAGCAATGAATCAGCCACGAATGTCGAAGCTCATCGTCGCGCGGTCCCGGCGCACGTGCCTGCGTTCGTGGTCTCGCTCCTGGTCACGACGGCCGGGTGCGCGAGGGGAGTCTGGCCGGAAGAGGGCGGTGAGTCGGATGGGCCCTTCACGCTTGGTGATGGCAGTGACGGAGAGCTGGGGGGCGGAGACGCGCCGGGCGATGACTCGTTCAACGAGGACTGCGAGCTCGGCGGCGAGGGCTGCCCGTGCATCGTGTCTGATGACTGTGCACCGGACCTCGAGTGTGAAGACGAGGTGTGCATCCTTCCGGGAGTGTGTGGCGACGGGGTGCACAACGGAGGCGAGGAGTGCGATGATGGAGAGGCCAACGCCGATGACATGGCCTGCAAGTCGGACTGCACCCTTCAGTGGTGTGGAGATGGTCTCCTGGGCCCGCAGGAGCAATGCGACGACGGCAACGTCGACGGGGCCGATGGGTGCTCGCAGTGCGATTGCCGCCTGACCTTCACGGACGCCGCCGACACCGGCGACTGGACGCTGACCGGCGACTGGGCGATCCGGAGCGAGGCTCCCTACGCCAATGGCCAGCTACCCGCAGTGCCGTTCGTGAGCCAGGGTCTCGTGCTCGGCACC
>JAHZJA010001423.1 GCA_022601155.1 Deltaproteobacteria bacterium
CCGTCGTCGGCGAAATCGGCCCTGACGACGAAGGCCTCGTGCCGCTGGCTATGGCTTGGGGGGCAGCCAAGACCCGGTTGCCAGGGTGCGCACCTTCTCGCTGGCCCTAGGCCACAGCGCGAAGTCCGAGAGGTGGACGCGACGAGATCCCAGCGTGCGGCGTCGCGAGCGGAGCAATTTCGGGCGCGAGAGTGGAACGTCGACCGCGACCACGGGCTCGAGCGCGAGCTCGAGCTCGACGGCGTCTCCTGGTGCGACGTCGTGTACGGGCGTGTGCAGGGTGAAGTGCACCTCGCGTCCGCCCGCGAGCACCACCGTGTCCGCGTCGAGTGCGGGAACCCGGCCCGCCTCACGAGAGAGGTTGGTCGCGGTCACTGTGAGTGTGCATGGCCCGCCAGTGGTATCCGCGGCTTCGGTACACACGAATGCGGTTGCCTCGAGCTCGAAGCCATCGTACGAGCGGTTCCACCAGTGACGGGATCGCTTCACGCGACGATCCACCGCCTCGGCGGCGCTACGCTCGAAGCAAAGTTGCTCTTGCAGCAGGAGATCGGACCGTACCTGGATCTCGGGATCGCTCCAACGACTGAGCGACGCCGCGCGGAGCAGCATCCGTCGCTTGCGACCCGTGCCACCTTCACCGAGACCAAAGTCCAGCCCGTCGGCGTGGAGCACGGGGCGTTGCCCTTCCGCGATCTCATCGTAGCGCGCAAGGGCGTCGAGCCGGGCCATGGCTGCGGCTTCAGGGTCGAGGTGACGGCACGAGACATCGGTCCTACCGCGTCGCTGGACCCCGGTGGAGGCGCTCAGTTCGTCGGCGTAGTGCAGCCTCAGCACCCCGAGATGGTCGTGGCTGGAGAACAGTCGTCCGGAAAACAGGTCGCGGTCGGACACGTCGAACTGCAGCCAGGTCGACTCGTCCAGCGAACTGGTGGGATCCAACAGACTCACATAGGCAGCGCTTCGCGGCCCGCTCGCTCGTAGCGGCGGCTCGACGCCGTCGACCCAGTAGACGACATCGAGCTCGACCCCCGTGACGACGTCGGCAGACAACCAGCGGCTGCGGGCCATTCGATCGAAGGTGATCTCGCACAGGAGAGGAGTGTCGGGGCGAGCGGACGCCGACGCGAAGAGGTCTTGGTAGGCGAAGGTCCCGTCGCGCGGGTAGACCCGTGATGGGCCGCGGACCCACGCGGGAGCCTCACGAAAGTTCGCGGCCGCATTCGGGCTGTAGTTGGCCGGCGCGGCCATCTGCTGGGGGTGACCGAGTCGCTTGCGAGCGCGTTGAGCGGAAGGCGGGTCACAGCTGGCAAATCGGGCGTCGAATTGGGCTGACGCGCAGCCCGAGCCAGCGAGGAGTAGCGGGCCGAGGCCCCACCACGGCCGGCGTACAGGCCATCGAACTCGCGATATCGTGGTGTACGTCATCGTTCGTGCCAACAAACTCCGCCCTGTCGGCCGCGTTACGAGTCGCCGACGGGGGGGAACATGCGGCGCGCGTGTTCGGACTGCCAACAATTACGTATGTGGTTGCCCGTGATCGCCTCCTGATGAGGCCGAGCATACGTACAACCAAGGACCTCGCGCCTGTGTACGCACTACGCCGATCGTTGTTGGAGCGCGACGGTCATGCCCTTCGATGCCTGGCTCCCGCACGAGGGCATACTGCGCTCGCGGCGTCGAGCTCGGGGTTGGCGGTCGCGTTGTCCACGTCACGCGCGGAGTCGCCGACACGCCTCAGCACGAGATGTCGCGGCCGAGCAGCATTGCCCGGTCGTGCTCGTCGGCGCCGTCGGCGAAACCCATGGGCTCGGAGCTGAAGCGGCGCCGGTCTTCGAAGGTTCCAAACGGGATGGTGTCGAGCCCGCGCAGACACGGGCTCGATACCGTTGCTGTCTGGT
Source organism: Deltaproteobacteria bacterium (assembly GCA_022601155.1). Classification (GTDB taxonomy): domain Bacteria; phylum Myxococcota_A; class Polyangia; order Nannocystales; family Nannocystaceae; genus Paraliomyxa. Next base: position 1,902 of record JAHZJA010001423.1, read on the forward strand.
AGAGATTTGGCGGACGCGCTCGGGCCTTCAGGCCTCCGGACGTCCCTCTCCTTGCACGAAGAACCGATGGAGCATCTGCACCCCCAACAGGTGGTTGAGCACGATGTCGTCGTTGACCGCCGCGCTTCGCGATCCCGGCTCGGTGAGCGCCGTGACGAAGTCCGTCACGGCGTCCACGTCGAACAGCCCGGTCGCCTCGAGCGCGTCGCGCCCGAGGTGTCGGTCCACCAGTACCCGGACCTGCGCCCACTCCTGTGGCCGTAGGGTCGCGGGGGGAGCCATGAAGGCGAACTTCTCCCGCTCGTACAACACACGGGGCAGGACCTGACGCATCGCCTCCCGCAGCACCCACTTCTCTCGCATGTCGCGGATGCGCAGCGATGGCGGCAGCCGGAACGCGTACTCGGCCAGGTGGTGGTCGAGGAACGGCGGGCGCGACTCCATCGAGTTGGCCATGTCCACGCGGTCGCCGCCCCAGGTGAGGATCTGGCCCTCCAGCATCGTCTGGATCCAGGTGTACTGCACCTTGTCCAGCGGATGCCGCCCGGCGAGCGAGGCGGGGTCGATGGTCTGCGCGATGGCCTGGACCGGATCGTAGTCGTGTAGCTGCTCGCGCAGCGACGCGTGGAGCAGCGGACGGACGCGCTGCAGCGTGGCGATCCACGGCTGGATCCATGAGGGCGTGAAGCCGACGAGATCGTCGAAGGCCGGATGGGTGTGCTGCTTCGCGGTGAGGATGGCCCCGTCGAACACGGCATTGCTTGCGCCCAGACGCTGCAGCATCTGCTCGCGCTGGGCGTCGGAGGTGGCGTGCAGCAGGAGGTCCTTCTTGAAGAACGGGTAGCCGCCGAACAGCTCGTCGGACCCCTCTCCCGTGATCACGACCTTGTAGCCGTGCTCGTGCACCGTGCGGCTCATGTGCCACTTGGCGACGCCCAGCGTGTTGTAGAACGTGCGCTCGGCGTGCCACAGCGTGCGCTCGTATGCGCCGCCGTACAGGTGCTCGACGCCCAGCGGCATGACCACCTGGTCCGCGGAAGTGCGCTCCGCCATGGTGGCTGCGATGCTCGACTCGTCGTAGGCGTCGTCCTCGAATGCGATCGTGAACGCCTTGACGTGGCTCTGCTGCATGGCGGTGGCCAGGCCCAGCGTCGAGCAGCTGTCGATCCCGCCCGAGAGGTAGCAGCCCACCGGGACGTCGGCCTCCAGGCGCACCCGGACCGCATCGATGAGCTGGTCGCGGACGCCCTCGACCCAGGGCTCGGTGGCGGCGCCGTCGTCGTGGTCTTGCGCCTGCGGGAACTGTGCGTTCCACCAGCGCTGCACCGACAACTCGAGTCGATCCCCACGCCGCTGGGCGATCAGCATGTGACCTGGACGCAGCGCGTAGATGCCGTCGAACGCCGTGGTCCCCGGGACCATGGTCTGCATGAGCTGGTTGAGCACGGCCTCGGAGCCGAGCCGCGCCTCCACGTCGGGGTGCGCCAGGACGGCCTTGACCTCCGAGCCCCACAGCAGCCGTCCGCCGCGCTCCGCGTAGTACAGCGGCTTGATCCCGAACCGATCGCGCACCAAGACCAGGCGGTCGCGCGAGGCGTCGTACAGGGCCAGCGCGAACTCCCCCCGCAGGTGCTCCACGAAGTCGAGGCCGTGGCGTTCGTGCAGATGCAGGGCCAGCTCTGCGTCGGTCTTGGTGGAGAACCGAGCCCCGTCGCAGGTGAGGCGGGTGCGGTGCAGCTTGTAGTCGTACAGCTCGCCGTTGATGGTCAGCACGGCCGATCGATCGTGGCTCAGCAGTGGCTGATCACCGCCGTTCAGATCGATGATGGCCAGACGCGTGTGCCCCATCGCGAGCCCCCGCGGGGCATCGAGGTGCATGCCCTCTCCGTCGGGGCCACGATGGACCAACGTCCGCATCATGGACTGCAGGGCAGGGCGATCCGCCTGCGCGCCACCTTCGGGGTGCCAAAAGCCTGTGATGCCACACATGGTCAGTCGAAGAAGGGCAGCCGGTGGACCCGGCCCAGCAAGGTCACGAGGAGGGCCTGGCGGATGTACACCGCCCCGGCTGCCTGCGCGAAGTAGAGGTTGTGGCGCGAGTCGTCGAGGCTCACGTCGAGCTCTTCGCGGCGGGCGAGCGGATGCATCACGACCGCGTTGTCTCCCAGTGGCGATTCGGTGGAGATGCGGTAGCGCGTGTCGAGCTGCTTGTAGCTGTCGCCGAGCAGGGCGATCGAGTTCATGTAGACGACGTCGAGATCGGGGAGGTGTTCCGCGATGTCATGGGTGATCTCGATGGGGATGGTGCTCGCATCGATCGCCTCTTGGAGGTCGGCGCCGAAGGGATCGGCCATCTCCGAGATCACGGTGAGCTTGCGGATGCCGGGAGCGAAGGCCAGTGCCATGAACACGAAGCTCTTGACCGCCCGCATCGAGCCAGGTGTGCCGACGACCCCCAGGTGGATGCGTTGGTCCTCGGGCACCTGCTGGTCGGCGAGCACGGGGCGCCACTTGAGCAGTGCATACCAGTCGACCAGGGCCTGGGTGGGGTGCTCGCCGGAGCCGTTGCCCGCATTGATGAGGGGCCGCTCCAGGCTGGCCTGAATCTCGGCCAGTGCCTCTGTCTCCGTGTGCCGCACCACGACCAGGTCGCCGTAGCTGTTGAACATCTCACCGATGTCGTGGAGCGTCTCGCCCTTGGCCACCCCGGTCATGGCGGCGTTGGGCACACTGAGGAGCTTGGCGTCGAGTCGAGCGGCGGCGCTCTCG
>JAHZJA010001424.1 GCA_022601155.1 Deltaproteobacteria bacterium
ACCATGCTGACCCGCACGATTCCGTCGACGGCGGCCAGTCCGAGGGCATCGATCGCCCGCTTGGCGTAGAAATCACCCCACCGAATTGCGATGTGCTGCTCGTCGAGCATCGGGGGAATCGATGACGCGGCCATCCCTTCGACCGTGAAGGCGATCGTCGGCGCCCGCACGGCGGAGTCGGCCACCGTCGGCCCCAGCACACGCACCCGCGGGTGCGTGCGGAGCAACGACAGCAGGCGCTCCGCCAGCTGCTGCTCGTGCGCCGCAAACAGCTCGAAGACGGCCGCCCACCGGTCCCGGTGCGAAGGCGCCTTCACTCCGTGGTGCTCGGCCACCCCGTCGAGGTAGGCCCCGATGCCCGGTAGCCCCGCCGCCAACTCGTGCGTGACGCTGCCCGGCTGGAGCTTGTACGGCAGGTCCTCGTTGCCCACGAAGAAGTGGTTTTGCCCGGCGACGCGCTCGAGCAGCTCGCGACGCACGTACATCGCCCCCTGGTGCGGCCCGTAGACCTTGTACAGGCTGACCGCGTAGGCGTCGACATCGAGCGCGACCACGTCGACCAGGCGATGGGGCGCATAGGCAACCCCGTCGACGATCACGATGGTGTCTGCCCGGTTGGCACGGATCTGGGCAACGATCGCCGCGACGTCGATGATCTCCCCGACCACGTTGGCGCAGTGGGTGAACGCAACCACTCGGGTCCGTGGCGACAGCAGCGGTGCCAGGGCGGCGGGATCGAGGGTCACCCGCTCCGGGTCGAGGCCCCACTCCACGACCTCCACGCCGTTGCCCGCGAGTCCTCGCCACGGCCCGATGTTGGCCTCGTGGTCGAGGTTGGTGACGATCACCTCATCCCCGGGCTCGAGCAGCGGGCGAATGGAGCGGGCCAGCGTCGCCAGGTTCACCGTGGTGGAAGGGCCCACCACCGTCTCGGGCGGCGTCGCGCCCAGCAGCCGCGCGGCCATCGACTCACCCGCCCGCACCCGTCGCTCCGCCTGGGATGACAGCGCATAGCTTGCCCCCAGCTGCATCTGATAGCGCTCGAGATATTCGACGATGCCGGCCGTCACCGCCTTACTGGTGACGCTTCCGCCTGCGTTGTCGAACAGAGCCCAGCGATCGTCGAGAGCGGGGAACCAGGCCCGTACGAATTCGAGATCGAGCGCCACGGTCCGGACATCGTACATCGATCGAGCGCCGCCACACCGGGAGGCGACGCTCCGAAGACCGTGAGCGGCCGAAAACTCAGGTCAGCCCGGGGAGCCCGCCGCTGCCCACATCGATGTCACCGAACGTCTGTTGCTCGGTCAGGCCCATCGCGTGACACAGGGAGACGAGCAGACGGTTGTGCGGAACCCGGTCGTATTGGAGATACCGGCCCATCTCGAGCCGACCTCCCGCGCCCCCCAGCAACACGAACGGCACGGGGTGGTTGCCATGCGAGTTGCCCCGCGACAGCTCGTTGCCCCACACCAACAGTGTGTTGTCGAGCACGGATCCGTCACCTTCGCTGATGCCGGCCAGTGCGTCCATCAGCTCCTTGACCTGCTCGGCGTACCACACGTTGATCGCGGTGATGTTGTCGACCATCACCGGATCGCTGTCGCCCCGGTGGCTGAGATCGTGGTGCCCCTCCTCGATGCCCAGCCACGTGAAGCGCCGGTTGGACACCGAGGCCGACCACTGCATGCTCGCCACCCGCGTCATGTCGCAGGCCAGTGACATCGCCATCAGCTGGGTCTGTCGCTCCGAGATGCTCGGGAAGTTGTCGTTGGCGCCGGCGTCCATCTCGCCTGGCTCCACCGGAATCTCGCACACGGGCTGCTCGGCCTGGTTGCGCTGCTCGATGCTGCGGATGGCCTCGAGGTGCGCATCGATCTTGAGCCGGTCATCGGCCGACCCGTGGTGAACCATGAGGCTGTCGAGATCATCCTTGACCAGATCGATCACGCTCTGGCGCTGCCCCTTGAGCCGCTCCAGCTCGCTGGCATCGACGTCGAAATCGGCGAACAGCCGGTTGAACATCCCCGCCGGGTCGTCTTCGGGGGCGATCGGTTGGTTGGATCCGGCGTAGCACATGCGCGACCACACCGAGGCGCCCTGGGTCTGCACCCCGAACTCGAGCGAGCTGTAGGGGTTGTCGTTCCCGACCGCTGCGGCGATGTGTTGGTCGACGGAGATTCCGCCACCCCACCCGGCCGTCCCCGAGTCTCCACCGCCTTCGAACTCGGTGCCCTCGAGCAGCCGCGAGCCCGTCCACAGCAGGCCCATGCCCATCTGATGACCGTCGCCCGGGCCCTCACGCACGACCTCCAGTCCATCGAGCACGATCATCTGGTCTTGATAGGGCGCCAGCGGAGTGAGGATCTCGCTCAGCGTGAAGTCGTTCTCGCTGCCGCTGGGGACCCAGTTCTCGTGCAGGGTGCCGTTGGCGCTGAACAGAAAGATGATCCGCAGCGGGAAGTCGCCGGGGGCGGCCTCCGTCTCGCGCTGGAGCATCGGGATGAACGGCGCGAGCACACCCGCGGCCCCCATGCTCCCCAGCAGTGCGCGGCGAGATACGCGTGGGTTCTTCTTTTTGGAGATCATGGCGATTGCTCCGTGGCGAGGCGGTAGCGGAAGGCATCGGAGACGACGATCTCCCGGATCAGCACGCGAACGTCCTGACCCGACTCGGCGAAGACCTCGGACAAGCGGTCCATCGTGCAGGTATCGCCCTCGGCGTCCATGCGCCCCAGCGAGTAGCGGAACCACTGTCGCGCCATGCAGTCGGAGACCTCGACCGACTGGGACAGCTTCCCGGCCAGCTCGACCGCCCCCGTGAACTCACCGTCGACGTCGGAGGTGCCGATCACCTCTCCCGAAGCATCGATGGGCAGGCTGCCCTCCATGCTGATGTAGGCCCCCAGGGCGTCGTAGTGCTCGAAGCCGAAGCCCAGGCCATCGATGAGCCGGTGACAGGGCTCGCACGCGGGGTTGGCCGTGTGCTCCGAGAAGCGCTCACGCGTGGTCGCGTTTGGATCGGGATCGGGTGGGACGTTGTCGACGTCGACGGGAGGCGGCGGAAGCAGCTGGCACAGCAGGTTCTCCCGGACCAGCTGTCCGCGATGGACGGGGGAGGTCTGGTCGGCGTGGGCGTGCATCGCCATCACCGATGGCTGCGTGACCAGTCCCGCCCGCTCGTCGCTGGGCAGCGGGATGGGTTCGCCCGAGACATGCCCCGCCGGTCGCTCCACACCGTAAAGAGCCAGCAGCGCCGGGTCCTCCGAGAGGGTGAAGGCTCCCGTCAACAAGGTCTCGAGGCGGCCGTCGCCCTCCGAGAGCACCCAGTGGGCAAAGCTCGCGGTATCGGCCTTCATCGCAAGCGCGAGGTCGGTGTCGAAGTTGGGGAACAGGCTGCCGGTCTTCTCGAGCCCCTCGATCTCGTCGACCCCCAGCCACTGCAAGTGGAAGCTGGCGATCGCATCCTTGGCGCGGGGATCGACGAGCATCCGCTCGACCTGCGCTTGGAGGCCCTCGTCGGTCTCCAGCTCACCCGCGGCGGCTGCGTCGAACAGCGCGGGGTCGGGCATCGTGTCCCACAGGAAGTAGGACAGCCGCGAGGCGAGCTCGTAGCCGCTGAGCGCGATGGGCTCTCCGTCAGCCGCGGGAGCCGACAGATCGCCCAGCTCTACGTGGTACAGGAACCACGGGGATTGCAAGATCCCCTGCAGGGTGACCCGAATCCCGGTCTCGAAATCGGCATCGGCCTTCGCCGTGGAGTACACCGCCATCAGCCGAGCGATGTCGGCCTCGCCCACCGGGTGCCGATAGGCGCGTGGAGCCAGCTCGCGGAGCCACTGCTCTGCACACGCATCCTCCCCGGCCGTGGCCGGATCGCACGGCAGCAGGCTCGCCAGGTCGGACGCAGCGTCGGTCGCCACCGACTCGGCGGCATCCATGTACTGCTCGACCTGGAGGTCGCCCACCGGAGCGACCCCGTTGCTCTTGAACGCGCCCGCGCGCTCATCGGGCGCAAAGCCCTGCGCCACATCGGTCGAGATGCCCAGCAGGTCCTCGACCGTGCGCTCGTACTGACTCTGCGTCAGCCGTCGCAACGACGTGGGACCCGTCTGCACCTCGCGGCATTGCTCCGCGACGTCGCCATCATCGTCACCGTCGGCTCCGGCCCCACCATCGGGATCGAATTGGTCGACGCCCGCATAGCAGCCGCCGACCGTTACCGCCATGACGAGGGCCAGCCACCCTCCATCACCCCTGCCCAAACCCATGCCCCTAGATTAAAGGGGCGCGACAATCGGGGTCAACGAGATCAGGGCATACCCCATCCCGATCGTGAAGGTGCGAGATCGCCACGTTCCCAACGTTCGTGATCGTCGGCGATGCAGCCGTGGCTGCCACTACGAAGACCACAGTGTGACGCGAGCCGGCACCCCGCCGCCCCGATGACGACGGGGGATTGCTTACGTGACGAGCAGCGGCCGTCCCATCGCGGAATCGGAGGACGAGGGCGATTGCCCGGTGGGCGCGGACACGAAGAATCGACGCCGAGAGCTGGGGTCGATGTACCCCAGCCCTCGCGTCGCGGCCCCAAGCCTCAGTCGGTCAGCATCTTGAACTCGATGCGGCGGTTCTCGGCGCGACCCTTGCGGGTGCGGTTGTCGGACACCGGCTCGTCGGGACCCGCCCCGCGCGTCGTGATCCGGGAGGCGTCGATGCCCTTGCCCACCAGGTAGTCCTTCACCGATGCCGCGCGAGATTGCGACAGCTCCACGTTGTAGTCGTGCTTGCCTCGATCGTCGGTGTGGCCGGTGATCATGACCCGCAGGCTCGGGTACTCCAGCAACACCTTCGCCGCGTCGTCGAGCACCGGGAAGGACTTGTCGCGAATCGTGGCCTTGGCGGTGTCGAAGTAGATGCCCTCGATCACTCCGGTGAACTTGGCCACTTCGGCTGGGATCTCGTCGGGGCAGCCATCTGCATCCTCGAAGCCGTTGACCGTCTCGGGCTCCTGCGGACAGGCATCGTCCGGCGGGAAGATGCCGTCGCCGTCGACGTCGCGGATCGGACAGCCGTCGGGATCGACACCGGCCTCCGTGGGGCACGCGTCGTCTGGATCGAGGTAGCCGTCGCCATCCGAGTCGGGGATGGGGCAGCCGTCGAGCTCGGTACCCGCAAGCGTCGGGCACGCGTCGTCCGGATCCTTGACGCCGTCGTCGTCGGTGTCGGGGATGGGGCAGCCATCGGCTCCGTCGCCAGCGACATCGGGGCAGGCATCGGCGCTGTCGACCACACCGTCGCCATCACGATCGGGCGGGGGCGGGGGCGCCTTGGGCTTGGGACCGAGCGCCCAGCTCAAGCCGAGCAACACCTCGAGGTTGTGGGCGGGCGACACCACGCTCAGGCCTTGCTTGGGCGACATCACGTCGCGCACGTCGAGCCGGATCAACATGTTGCGGGTGGCCCAGAACTTCACACCACCACCCACGTGCAGCGCTTCGTCGGCGTTGCGACCGGCCGCATCGTCGCCGCTGCGCACGGCGAGCACTCCACCGCCCAGGACGGCGAACGGCACGATGCGCCCGATCCCCAGCTGCAAGATTCCGTGGGCGCGCGCGCTGTAGGTCAGCGACCGGCCCCCACCTTCCACCGCACCCGGCATGAAGGCGACCTCGCCCTCGAGCCCGAAGTGGCGCAGCGGGTAGTAGCCAGCCCGCACCCCGAGATCGAGGGCAGCGGGGCGGTACCCGGCGAAATCCAGCTCGGGGTGGTGGAGCTCGATCGAGCTGCTGGGCAGCCACGCCCCGCCGAAGAAGCCAACCTCCCAGCTGTTGCGGCGGGGCCGATAGCGGCGAAACCAAGATTTCTTGGAGGCGGCCGGCTTGGCCTTCCCGTCGGCATCGGCCGAGCCATCGGCCGATGCGCCCGCGGTGCCGACCGAGACCGAGCCATCGGCCTCGGGCTCAGCCGCCCGGGCTGGCCCACTGGCCAGCAGCAGTGCGGCGCCAAAGGCCACGCAGGGAGCGAGGTAACGAACAACGGTAGTGGTGCGTTGGTCCATGGTGATTGTCGCGGTGGGAGCGGCTACTAGAAGAAGCGGTACACGAGGCTGACGGCGGTCACCGTGTCCACGCTCCGCACGCCCGGCAACGGGTCATTGTCGATACGCAGGGTGAACGTGGTCGCCAGGGCGAGGCTCTTGTAGAGCGTGGCGGCAACGCCCACGTCCCAGTTCAGTCGCCATCGCAGCGCCTCCTGAACACTCTGGAGGTACTCGAGATTGGTCCGGAAGGTGACCGCCTCGTTGAGGGTGTTGGCGTAGCTTCCCGCCAGCCGCACCGCGTGGGTCACCCGTGTCCCGGGCAGCGGCATCACGGCCCCGTCTGCGTCCAGGACTTCCATGCCCGCGTCGTCTCGCACGACGGCCTCGTCGTTGCGCACGTCGTACTGAAAGTCGTAGCCAGCCTCGAGGACGATCCGTTCCTTGGGCGTGTTGACCACGTACCAAGCCGCACCGGGGTCGACGTTCAGCCGCAGGTCGAGGAACTGGAACGGGTCGTGGCGCGCGGTCACCATTCCGAACAGCGACCAGTGATCGCTGAGGAACAGGTCGTACCGTGCACGCCCTTGCACGTTGCCCACGGTGAGCTCGAGGCTCGTGTCCGGATTCGGGTCGGGTGCAGCCTGACCGTAGTTGCCCAGCAGCGAAGCCGACAGCTGATGACGACCGCGTCGCAGCAAGAAGTTGGTGCCACCGTTGAGCGACCGCAGCCGGGCGTTGCCCGTGGCGATGAGCGCTCCGAAGGACAAATCCCACTCCAGGGCATCGCCGGCCTCTTCCGGCTTCTCCGCAGCACTTCCGAACGTGCCTTGGCCGTCGAGCTCCTGCGTACCGGAGCTGACTGGGTCTTGGGTGGCGGTACCCTCTGGGATTGCTGGCTCGGTCGCGGCGGCCGAGGAAACAAAGGCGAGGCTAGCCGTGGTGATCGCGACGATGGCGATGGCGCGGTGCATGGCGGCGAGCGACCTCTGCATGCAGCGGGCCAACTCGTGTCGCGCCGACGACCGCGACCTCCAGTACCGCTCCACGGCCTCGCCACTGCATCGCCACTGCATCGCAACACGCCACGGCCATCGCGTTGGAGGTTGGACGAAGACGTTGCCGAGTGTGGAACTGCGCCCCAGTGGCTCGTACCGCCACGCAACACCGTCCTCCTCACTCTAGCCCTGTGTTCAGGTCTTGTGCCCGAGACGAGCCACTAGCGCTCGACTTGCCCGCTCGATCGCGTTGGCCCGCAACCTGCACGGCACGCCGACGCCGACATCCCACCAGGGAG
>JAHZJA010001425.1 GCA_022601155.1 Deltaproteobacteria bacterium
CTCCTGACCGCGCAGCCCACCCGGAGCGCCGACACCCTCGCGGAGATGTCGGAGCTGGCCTTCGAGGCCGGAGACTCCGAGCGCGCTCTGAATGCCGCCAGCCAGGCCGCGCACAAAGATCGCACCCGAGTCGACGCGTTGATCCACCTGGGCGAACTCCACGAGCGTCGCGGCGACACCGACGAAGCCCGTCGCGCCTATCGCCAGGCCGTCGAAGCCGACCCCCGTGATGCGAGGGCCCGGCTGCGACTGGCCGAGCTGTCGCTGACGTTGGGCGACGCCGAGCACTCGGCTGCGGCTTTCCGAGAGATTCTCGACCTGGGGGGACCGCCCGAGCTGGTCCGAGAGGCCGGCCGACGGGCGCTCGATCTCGCCGAGGCCTCCGACACCACCGAAGAGCTGTTCGACCTCGCCGTGCAGCGCACGGTCCAAAAACCCGAGGCCGACGAGCCGCGGCAGTTCCTCCTCGAAGCCCTCGACCGGGTCGACAGCCCCGAGGTCCAGCGCTGGCTCCGAGGCGGTGCCGACGATGGCCCGCGGCAGGCCGAGCGGGTCAAGCACCTACGACGACCCCTGGTGGTGGCGCTGGGCCGAGGCTCCATCGGCACCCGTCTGCGGGCCGCCGAGCACCTGGGGCAGCTGGGATTGCCCGACACGGCCGTCCCCCTGGCAACCGTGGGCGTCACCCTTCGCGCCCCCCGAGACTCCACCTCCACCGTCCGCTCGGCGTTCGTCCGCACCCGCGTCACGGCCATCGCGGCGGCCGGGCGGCTGCGCGACCCCGAGGCGGTGCCGCAGTTCCGTACGATCTTGCGCGATCCCTCGCAGACCCAGCCGGCCCGTCATGCCGCGGCGTGGGCCCTGGCGGGCGTGGGAGGAGCCGACGCAGCCGAGGTCCTGTCCGACCACGTCGAGTCGGGCTACGACCCCATGCTGGCGTCACTGGGCTGTCTGGTGCTCAGCCGTCAACCGCGGTCCGAGATCAGCAACGACGTCAGCTACGCGATTTCAGCCGCCGCCCGGGACAACGCCAATGCCACCGTGCGGCACGCGTGCGCCTTTGCGGAAGCCGCGCTCACCCCGGACCAGAAGACCTCCCGGCTCCATGTGCAGCTTCGCGCCACCGATCCGGTGCTCTCCGCGATCGCGGCATGGAGGATTGGGCAGGCCAAGCGCACCAGCCCCGACGACATCCAGGCGCTGCTCGAGCGGGTCCTCGCCCCCGCTGGATTGCCCCGCGACGCGGCCACGGCAGCCCTGGCGGCCGCCCTCGACGAGGCCGAAGGGGGCGTCACCCCCCTGCCCGCCCCCGCTCGCGCCCATGTTTGGTCCACCACCATCGAGCGATGGCTGCGGGCCCAGGTCGGGTCCCGGGTCGAGCCGATCCCGGCATCCCGGTTGGCCCCCTGGAGCGCACAGGTCCAGGCGGCACTGAACACGGCCGCCAAGGGGACGCGGGCAGAGCGGGACGCAGGGGCCCGGGCTCGGTGCGAGACACCCCAGGGCTCCCCTGCGGCCTGTCTCGATCCTCTGGTCGATGGTCCCGTGCGCCTTCCGGCCGTCGACCACAATTGACAACGCCGGGGGCCTGGACGCAGGATGCGGGGGCCATGCAGCTGGGCCTCGCCTGCCACGTCTGTGGCCAGCTCAACGCCCTGGCGACCCAGGCGTGTAACCGTTGCGGCACTGTGCTGGCTCCCGCCGTCGTGGGTGCCGCAGCCGCCGCTCCCACGCCTTCGTCCGTCGGCGCCGTCGACCCCACCCAACTCGCTGGGCCAGGGACACCACGACCCGTGCCCGGCGCTCCGCCAGGCGGTGGAGTTCCGCCCGCGGGCCTCGAGGATCTCGAGACCTCGCCGCAGGAGCGCTTCGACCCGGCCACCGGTCAACCGCTGGATGGAGCCGGCGACCAACCGCCCGCGAAGACGATGTTCTTCGGTGCGCTCCAGCAACAGCCGGTCGTGCCGCGGCTGGTCGTCATCAAGGGCGAAGGCGGCGACGGAGCCACCTATCACCTGCAGGGCACCACCACCACCATCGGCCGAAGCCGCGCCGACATCACGTTCTCCGAGGACCCGTTCCTCAGCCCGGAGCACGCCAAGTTCACCGCGCAGACGGGCCGCCTGTTCGTACAGGACCTCGACAGCAGCAACGGCGTGTTCTTGCGGATCAAAAAGCCCACCGCACTCGAGAGCGGCGCGTACATGCTGGTGGGTGAGCAACTGCTGCGGCTGGTGCATCGCCCGTTCGGCGACGGGTCGCCCAACGAAAACGGCACCTACTTCTACGGCAGCCCGCGTCCCAACGGAGAGTTCCAGGTCATCCAGTGCCTGGCCGGGGGCGGCGAGGGTCGTACCGTCACCGCCGACGGCTCTTCGCTGTCGATGGGACGCGAAGACAACACGATCAACTTTCCCGACGATCGCTTCATCTCGGGCCACCATGCACGACTCGATGCATCGTCCGATGGAGACCACGTGCTGTTGACCGACACCGGGTCGCGCAACGGCACCTTCATCC
>JAHZJA010001426.1 GCA_022601155.1 Deltaproteobacteria bacterium
CGATCTCCTCCCGCTGGACCCGTCGTATGCGTGGTGATGGACGGCGTGGGCCTTGGAGCAGGCGATGAGGGCGACGCCGTTCGCCACGCCCACACCCCCACGCTGGACTGGCTCGCGACGCTTCGCTCGTGGACCACGCTGCAGGCTCATGGCCGCGCGGTCGGGATGCCCTCGGATGCCGACATGGGTAACAGCGAGGTCGGACACAACGCCTTGGGCGCGGGGCGGATCTTCGATCAGGGCGCCAAGCTGGTCGGCAACGCCATCGCCAGCGGTGCGATGTTCGAGGGCGCGGTGTGGAAGGCGGCCGTGCAGCGGGTGCGCAGCTCGGGGCAGCCGCTGCATCTGCTGGGCTTGCTGTCGGACGGCAACGTCCACAGCCACATCGATCATGTGATCGCGATGCTCGAGCGGGCCGGCCACGACCAGGTGGCCAAGGTGCGGCTGCACATCTTGACCGATGGCCGCGACGTCCCCGGCCGCTCGGCCCTCGAGTTCATCGACCGCATCGAGCAGACCCTCGAGCCGATGCGCGCCGCGGGGCACGACTACCGCATCGCCAGCGGGGGCGGCCGGATGCTCATCACGATGGATCGCTACGAGGCCGACTGGGCGATGGTCGAGCGCGGCTGGCAGACCCACGTGCACGGCCAGGGCCGACGGTTCGCGAGCGCCCGCGAGGCGGTGCAGACCCTGTACGACGAGGACGCGGAGGTCAACGACCAGTACCTGCCCGCGTTCGTCATCGCCGACGACGACGGCCCGGTCGGCTGCATCCGGGACGGCGCCGCGGTGTTGCTGTTCAACTTCCGCGGGGACCGAGCCATCGAGATCTCGCGTGCGTTCGAGGACGAGGCCTTCGATGCGTTCGATCGCGGTCCGCGTCCCGATGTCTCGTTCGCCGGGATGATGCAGTACGACGGCGATCTTGGGCTCCCCGCGCAGTTCCTCGTGGAGCCCCCGGCGATCAGCCGCACGATGGGCGAGCTGCTGTCGGGAGCCGGTAAGCGTCAGCTCGCGCTGGCCGAGACCCAGAAGTTTGGCCATGTCACCTACTTCTGGAACGGCAACCGCACCGACGCCTTCGACCCCGCGCTCGAGCAGTACGTGGAGATCCCCTCGGACGACGTGCCCTTCGACCAGCGACCATGGATGAAGGCCGCCGAGGCGACCGACACCCTGGTGCAGCAGCTGCGCGAGGGCAGCTTCGACTTTGGGCGGGTCAACTACGCCAACGGCGACATGGTGGGTCACACCGGCCGGCTGCACGCCACCCGGGTCGCGGTGGAGACCGTCGACCTGTGCCTGGCCCGGCTCATCCCCGAGATCCGCCGCGCCAATGGAGTCTTGGTGGTCACCGCCGACCACGGCAATGCCGACCAGATGTTCGACGCCAAGCCCGGCGCCGAGCCCCGCGTTCGCACCAGCCACAGCCTCAACCCCGTGCCGCTGGTGGTGTTCGACCCCCGCGACCCAGAGCAAGCTCCCGCCGTGCGCTCCGCATCGCCCGACACCCCGTTTTCGCTGGGCAACGTAGCCGCCACTTGCCTCGAGCTGCTGGGCTTTGCCGCCCCCCAGGACTACCTCGGCAGCGTGCTCGCTCCGTTGCCCTGAGCCGCCACCCGGCATCGCGCCCCTTGTTGGCGCCGGGACATCCCGCTAACGTCGGGGCCACGGTGCCCATGTTCGAAACAAACAGGTCTCGAGTTGGCGCGCTGGCGCTGTGTGCGTTGTGCGCTCTTTCCCTCGGCTGCAAGAAGACCGGACCCCGGGGTCAGTCCGCGCTGGCACAGTGGGTCGACAGCCCCTCGTCGGGCAGCAAGGACGGCGACACCATCAAGATCCCGCCCCTGCAGGTGACGTTCGAGATCCCCGAGACGCTGTACGTCTTCAAGACCTGCGGCGAGGCCTCCCATAGCCCCGACGGCTCCAACAAGTGGATCCCGGTGCTGACCTGCGGCTCGACCGGCGAGGACGTGTTCGACTCGGAGGACGAAGAGGAGAGCTACTTCGCCGACGACGAGGCCACCGAGGCCGGCGCCGAGCCCATCGACCTGACCATCTACGTGACCAAGAAGACCCGGCCGATCGACGAGCGCGCCGTGACCTGGTTCGAGGGGCAGTTCAAGCAGGCTGGCCTCGACATCGACGAGATCAGCTACCAGCACGACTACCACAAGAAGGCCGGCATCTACGCCAAGCTCCACATCGTGGACGGCGGCACCGGCGAGCCCACCCGCGAGATCATCCAGTTCATGTTCCCCCGTGAGGACGTCGTGTTCATCGCCCGCATGGAGTACCCGTTTGGCGAGACCCGCTCGGTCGACGCCGACTGGCAGTACGTGCTGTGGAACTTCGACTTCACGGCGCCTGCGCCGAGCTGATCTCGACCACCCAGCGCCCAGCGCTCACGCGCCACCTCGTCGTCCGCCGTTGCGAACGACCGGGTGGCGCAGCTCGTTGGACTGCCCGGCCGCCCGCGGACGACGGTGAGCGGCCCGGGGTACCCTCGGGCGGTGACTGCCGAGGCCCCGGTCTACCTGGACTACAACGCCACCACTCCCGTGCACCCCGACGTGCGCGAGGCGATGCTTCCATGGCTCGGCGACAAGTGGGGCAACCCGTCTAGCGGCCACCATCATGGGCGCGAGGCCGCCGAGGCGGTCGCCCGCGCGCGCGCGCAGGTGGCCACGCTCATCGGGGCCGAGCCCCACCAGTTGATCTTCACCGGTGGGGGCACGGAGGCGGACAACCTGGCGCTGCGCGGGCCAACGGTCGCCCGTCGGCACATCGTCGTCTCCGCCGTGGAGCACCCCGCCATCGAGCTGCCCGCTCGTGCGCTGGAAGCAGACGGCTGGACCCGCACCGAGCTCGCGGTCGATGGCCGGGGCCGCGTCGACATGGAAGCGGCAGCGTCGAAGCTCGAGCAGCCGGCAGGTCTGCTCAGCGTCATCTTGGCGCAGAACGAGACCGGCGTGATCCAGCCCGTGGCCGCACTGGCCCAGGCCGCCCGCGCGACCGCGGCAGATGTGGTGGTGCACACCGATGCCGCCCAGGCGGTGGGCAAGATCCCCGTCGATGTCCGAGCGCTCGGCGTGGACCTGCTGACCATCGTCAGCCACAAGCTCTACGGACCCAACGGGATCGGGGCGTTGTTCGTGCGCGACGGCTTGGCCCTGCAGCCGCTGACCCTCGGCGGCGGGCAGGAAGGCGGTCGCCGCCCGGGCACCGAGCCCGTGGTGCTCATCGTGGGCATGGGCGCCGCATGTGCTCTGGCTCAGCGCACCCTCGACGAGGAGATGCGACGGCAACGAGGCCTGCGCAGCCGCTTGTGGGCACAGCTGCGCGACGGCATCCGTGGGATCCAGTGGACGGGCGAAGGCACCGAGCTGCTCCCCAACACGCTGCACGTGCGCGTCCCTGGCTGTGAAGGGGCTGCGATCTTGGCCGCCGCCCCCGAGGTTGCGGCCTCGACGGGCTCTGCGTGCCACACCGATGCAACCACGCCCTCCGGAGTGCTGGGCGCGATGGGCCTGTCGCTCGCGGACGCTCGTGGCGCGCTGCGCCTGACTCTGGGCCGCCGCACGCAGCTCGATGATGTCGAGCGAGCCAGCCGTGCGTTGGTCGACGCGGTGACCGAGCTGTCCGATTCCTGATCGGGCCCACTCGGCTCGGCCACCGCGGGTGGTACCGGGCCAACCGAGTCTCTATTGTACGGAGCACGTGTCCACCGAAGAAGAAGCGACCCCGCGGATCATCGCCGACCGGTTCGAGGTGGTGCGCGTGCTCGGCGAAGGAGCCTCCGCGCGGACCTTGCTGTGCCGCGAGCGCCAGCAGGATCGACAGGTCGCGCTCAAGGAGCTGCACGTCGCCCACCTCGACGACTGGAAGCACCTCGAGCTGTTCGAACGCGAGGCCAAGGTGCTGGCCGGGCTGCGGCACCACGCAATCCCCCAGATCTTCGAATCGCTCGAACAGGAGGACGGTGACGGCCGCGGCTCCCTGATCCTCGTGCAGGAATTCATCGACGGAGCCTCGCTCGGCGACCGGATGGACAACGGGCCCACGCTCGGCCAGGTCGAAGTCATCCAGCTCACCCTGGGCATCCTCGACGTACTCGAGTATCTGCACGGCCGCAGCCCGCCCATCTATCACCGAGACATCAAGCCCTCGAACATCGTGGTGCGCCCCAGCGGTGCGCCCGTGTTGGTGGACTTTGGCAGCGTCACCTCCGGATGGCGCCCCGCGGCTGCGGCAGGCTCGACCGTCACCGGGACGTTCGGCTACATGCCGCCCGAGCAGCTGTTGGGCCAGGTCGGCCCCACCTCCGATCTCTATGCCCTGGGTGCCACCCTGCTGCACCTGCTCACCGGTCGCTCGCCCACCGAGTTTCCCTTCGACAGCGGGCGCATCGAGGTCCCCGACGACCTCCCGGCATCGGGCGCGCTGCATCGCCTCGTCCGGGCCCTGCTCGAGCCGGCCCCCAACAACCGCCCCGCCAGCGTCAAGGAGGCGCGCGCGATCTTGCTGGAGCAGACCCACGCCCCCACGACGGCACTGGCGGTGATGGCCGCGGGACCTCCCGCCATCACCGGGAGCGATGGACCCCAGCACGTCGACGTGGGCCCCCCTCCCCGGGAACCCGATGGAGCGTATCGAGATGTCTACGACCTGTTGACCCAGCCGCTGAGTCTGTTCAACGGCACGCACAGCCCTGCGGGGATCGTCCTGCGGACACTGGGGGTGTTCGCCATCTCCGCGGTCACCTTCGGCGTCGTCCCCACCATCTACTACGTCGATCGCAGCCGACGGCGGAAGAAGTACGACGAGGTCTTCCGGCTCGGCAAGCGAACGCTCGGCACCATCGTCGCCGTCACGGGCAATCAAAACCAGGACGTGTACGCCACGATCAGCTTCGAGTTCATGGCGGGCACGGTCAAGTGCCGCGGCTACATCAGCTATCCGATCGCGATGCAGAAGTTCTTGGCCGTCGGTGACAGCGTGCCCGTGCTCTACCTCGAAGCCGACCCCACGCGCTCGTGCGTCGTATTTCGGCCCGGAACCCCCGGAGGCTGAAGGGCGGACCGCGCCGCACCCGATCCGCCCGGCGACGAGAGTCCCCCGGTTGTGCCACCATGCAGGCATGGCCGATCCCGGGGTTTCGGTGCAGCAACGGTTCGAGGCCCCGCGTGCGCTCGTCTGGGCCCTGCTCGCCGATACCAACCGCTACGACCGCGCGCTGGGGCTCGGTGTCCCCCGCTACGAGTGGCGCGAGATCGACGGCCAGCGCCGCCAGGTCGGTCATGGCAGCCAGGGCGGAGTCTCGATGTCGTGGATCGAGCAGCCCTACGAGTGGATCGAGGGCCAGCAGCTGTCGTCGCGGCGAGACTATCTGTCCGGTCCGGCCGAGGAGGGCGGCCTGCGGGTCGAGCTGACCGACGATGGCGACGGCTGTCTGGCGACCGTCACCGCCTCGGGTGTGACGCGCTCGCGGGTTCTCCGAGCGCTGGGGCCGTTGATCCGCGCTCACCTTCGTCGCAAGCTGCGTGCCTACGTCGAGGCGATCGCGGCGATGGTGAAGGCCCCGCACTCGTCGGCTGTCGACGACCTGTCGCAGCCCGCAGCGACGCGCGCACAAGCCCTGGTGTCCGAGGCGTACGACGAGACGCTGTCGGGTCGCAGCACCCCATGCGATCACGCCGAGCTCGAGCGCCGAGCCCAACGCCTCAGCTCCGCCCCCATCGATCCCACCGTCCGCGAGGCGATCGTCCAAGCACTCGGCTCGCGCCCCGACGAAGAGGTCTCGCAGATGCGCCCCTTCGAGCTCGCCCGCCAGTGGGGCCACGATCGGCGTCGCGTACTCCAGGGATTTTTGCATGGCACCCGCGCCGGGCTGGTGGATCTCAACTGGCAGGTCAACTGCCCCGTGTGCAAGGTCGCCGCCGGAGTGGTGTCGAACTTGGGCGACGTGGGCCGCGACGTGCACTGCGAGGCATGCAACATCCGGTACGACATCGACTTCGGCGCCAACGTGGAGGCCGTCTTTCGCTGCAACCGAGCGATCCGCGATGTGGAGCCCGCGGTGTACTGCGCGGCCAGTCCCTCGTTTCGACCCCATGTACTGGCTCAGCTTCGCATCGCCACCGGCGAGCACCGCACGGAGACCTTGCACCCGGGCGATGGCCGCCTTCGGCTGCGAACCCTCGCCGACCAGCAACCGGCCGAGCTGCGCGACGAAGCCGTGCCCGCACGGGTCGAGGTCACGGTGACGCCCACCGCCGTCACCGCCCAGGCCCATGGCGTCTCGAAGGACGGAGCGATGACGCTGGAGCTTCGCTCCACCCTCGATGCGCCAGGCTATTTGTTGATCGAGCGCGGAGCCTGGGCCG
>JAHZJA010001427.1 GCA_022601155.1 Deltaproteobacteria bacterium
CCACCGTCGAGATCCAGACCCGAGGCCACGACGACCGAGGCGCCTACGCCACCGCCAATGCCTCGCTGTGGATCGACGGCAAGCGGATCTACGAGGCCACGGGGATCGGCATGCGCATCGTCGACGACGCGCTGGCCGCTTCCACGCTCGCTCCGGCCGCCGTCGATGCCCTCGACCTCGCAGACGTCCGCGCGCACTGGGCCACTCGGCTCGGGCGCACCAACTGGCCCGGCGAAGACCTCTATATGGGCCTCATCGAGCGGTTCGTCCGCACGGTGATGGTGACCGACCCCGAGGCACTCGCGAAGATCGACGGTCGTAGCGCCATCTTCGTGGCCAACCATCAGGTCGCGGTGGAGTCGCTGGCGTTCACCTTCGTGGCAACCGCCTTGCGCAACGTTCCGACCATGGCGCTGGCCAAGGTCGAGCACCAACAGACCTGGCTCGGTCGCCTGGTCGACCATTGCGTCGCATATCCGGGAATCGTCGATCCGCAGCTGCTGTGTTTCGTGGATCGTCGCGACCCCGCCTCGTTCAAGCAGGTCCTGGCCGGCGTCGCCGAGCAGATGCGGTCGTCCAGTCGTGCGCTGCTGGTCCACGTGGAAGGGACCCGCGCGCTGTCGTGCCGCACTCCCGTGGAGACCATGAGCGGGACGTTCCTCGACCTGGCGCTGTCACTGGGCGTACCGGTCGTACCCGTGCGATTTTGCGGCGGCCTGCCCGTGGAACCCGCCCCACAGCGCCTGGACTTTCCGCTGCACATGGGCCAACAGAACATCTGGATCGGCCGCCCGATCGCGGCCAAAGACCTCGCCGCGCGGCCCTACGCACAGCGCTCTCAGGTCGTGGTGGACGCCATCAATGCGCTGGGCCCCCCCCAGGCCGACGCCGAGCCGCTGCCCGGTGACCCACGGTTCGACGCGCAGGTGCAGCGATGGCAAGCGACTCATGCGGTCGACGAGGCGCACGCCGTGCTCCACGAGGTGCTCGCCGGCCGGCCGCAGCCGAGCCCCGGGACCCGCCGCCTGCTCGAAGCCCGCTCGCCCTCGGTGATGGGCAGCAGCGACACCACCGAGGACCCATGGCTGGTCGAGCTGTGGCGGCGTCTCCACGGGCACCGCTGATACGGGAACGGCCCCGGGCACTCGACGAACGCGGGGGCCAGCACCACCTCCATCACCTTTCCCAGCGCGGCCCTGCGCAGCAGGAGGTCCAGATCGGGGACCGCAGCCCCGTCGACGCCATCGATCTGCAGCAAGCAGTCGCCGACGTCGATACCCGCCTCATCGGCCTCGCTGCCGTACGCGAGCACGACGACGGGAACACACGAGGAGTCGTCTGCGGGAGGGAACAGCGAGATGCCGAACCCCTCGAACATCTCCGTCTCGACGAGCGCACGATCGACATATCGCCCCAGCGTCACCGAACGAGCGTCGTAGTCGATACCCACCATGAAGTGCAGCATGAACGAGTGACCCAGGAGAAATACACCGTGCGAGCGGACGTTCTCGACAGATTGGTCTCACCCCAGCCAGCCGGCGATGTGGGAGCAACGGCGCCGAGGTGATAGCCCCGCACAGTTCGCAAATGCCCCAACCTGTCGCCGGCGCCCGCAGGCGTCAAGCCTCCTCGAAGGAAGCACGACCGAGGTCATCTTGACTCGACGAGGCCAGCCAATCGAGGGGGGCGGACCACGCCTCGCCCCACGACGAACCGTCGCGTGCACTGCCATCAAGTGCATGGATCACCGACCCCGACCGACCCCACCGCCCGCGACGTCGGGCGGGCACGCTGCGCAGACACGGGGTCATCAGCTCGTGCTCGAGTTGGACGACGGTGGCCCTGCGGATCCGAGATCATCGGGCGCGTCTTTCGGCCCCACGGGCCCGCCTCGCGGCGCGTCAGGCTCATCCCCCTGGCCCTCGGGCTTCTCCGCCCACTGCCGGATCTTACGCTTGAGCTTGGCCTCCGCCTTCGCGCCGACGACCTCCCAGGCCTCGTCGGGTTCGGCGTCCGCCCACTGCCGGATGCGACGCTGCACCTTGGCCTCGACCGAGCGCCCGATTTGTTCCCACTGCTCCTGCTCGCGGCGTGACCGGCCGCGGCGCGCGGCCGTGTGACTGCCCCCGCCCCAGATCATGCTCACGCCGACCAGGAACCCAAAGTCGTACCAGCCGCCGCTGTTGCTGCGCTCATAGACCTCGACCCCGCTGTGGAACAGGCCGACCACCAACGCGACCATCGAGATGATCCCGTGCCACAGCCCGGCCCAGAACCCGGCTGGCGTGTCGACGGAGAAACGCGAGTCTCCGGCCGCACAGCCCACGATCATCCACGAAAGGGTGACCGCGGCGGCGACCGTCCCCACGAAGTAGCGTCGATCGAAGCGCTCGTACATACCTTGATGATGGTGCCGCCTACGGGCCGAGCAATGGTCGGTTGCTGCGCCCGCGATGGCCCCATGGCGAAAGATCTTCCGGCACACGGCTCATCGCCGGCCTGCCTTCGTGCGGCACCGCGCGACGGGATCCTGTCGTGCAAGATTTGCGGTCTCTCGACGGCGACCGAGCCATAGGGCTCGTGGGGATGAGTTCGTCGTCAGTCGTGGTTCGGTTGCTGTTGGCGTTGGTGCTCACGGCCATCATCGCTCCCGCGTCCGTCGCTGAAGCAGCCCAGACGCCACGCTCGCTTCGAGTCGGCATCAAGGAGGCACCGCCCTTCGTCGTGCGCCGCACCGACGGCACGCTCGAGGGCCCCAGCCTGCGCTTGTGGCGAGAGCTCGCCGCCGAGCTCGGCCTCACCTATCGCTTCGAGGAGCGTGACCTCACCGGCCTGCTCGACGGTCTCCGTGATGGCTCACTCGACGCCGCCGTTGCTGCGATCACCGTGACCTCTGAGCGTGAGACCACCCTGGACTTCACCCACCCGTTCCACACCGCCAGCCTCGGGATCGCGGTACGACGCGAGCGCATTCCGCTGTGGGGACAGGTGGGCCGCTCCTTGCTGTCGGGTGCATTGCTCCAGCTGGTCGCCGTGTTGGCCGGGCTCCAGCTGTTGGTCGGCGCGCTGGTCTGGAGGATCGAGCGGCGTGCCAATCCCGACCAATTCGGAGCCGGGGGGCTTCGGGGCCTGTTGTCCGGGTTTTGGTGGTCAACCGTGACGATGACGACCGTCGGCTACGGCGACAAGGCACCCGTCACCACCGCAGGCCGCACGGTGGCGCTCGGTTGGATGCTGTGCTCGGTGGTGATCATCTCGACGTTTACGGCGACGGTCGCGTCGAACATGACGGTGGCCCAGCTCGGCTCGGAAATCGCCGGCCCGGCTGATCTCGCCCGGTTTCGCGTCGCCGTGGTCTCCAACACCACCAGCGAGAGCTACGCCCATGCGGCGGGCCTCGACTACCGACGCTTCGCCGATCTCGATGCTGCCATCAAGGGGCTGACCGACGGCCGAATCGACGCCGTCATCCACGACTCTCCCCTGCTCGAGCAACGACGGCGCGGAGCGCTCGGCGACGCCGTCGAGATCCTCCCGTCCCGCTTCCAGCGACAGGACTACGCCATCGCCCTCCCCGACGGCAGCGACCTCCGCGAGCCGATCAATCGTCTGCTGCCGGCCACGCTCAGAGGCGGCGAGCTCGACGATCCCCAGCTGTTCGACCCCGGCCGGTAGCTCGCGCTCTCGTGCGTGCCCAGCCCCGACCCCGCCTCGCACGACTGCGGCGGATTCATCGTGGGATGAACGCCGTCGCGGAACTTCGACCAAGGCGCGAGGTCGAAGGCATACCGGGCGTAGGTCGAGCGCCAAACAACGCACAGCGGCGTCGCGGGGGCTGTGTCACGCCCCACGACGAATCCGCCGCAGTCGTGCTAGCAGCCACCGTCGTCCTTCAG
Source organism: Deltaproteobacteria bacterium (assembly GCA_022601155.1). Taxonomy (GTDB): domain Bacteria; phylum Myxococcota_A; class Polyangia; order Nannocystales; family Nannocystaceae; genus Paraliomyxa. The sequence continues at coordinate 3,897 of JAHZJA010001427.1, forward strand.
AGCCCGCAAGTTTTGCGCTGGTTGCCGACACGGCCCGCCGACTATTGCGACACCCGCTAGGCGGCGCCGCCCTACCCGGTCTGACACGGTGGATCTCGTGTCAGCACTACCGCAGGCGAATCGGCCGGCCGAGGCGGTTCTCCAGGCCCAGGGCCTCACCAAGGTCTATCGCATGGGTGAGGTGGACGTGCACGCGCTGCGTGGTGTCGATTTCGTCCTCCACGAAGGAGAGCTGCTGGTCCTGCTGGGGATGTCGGGCAGTGGAAAGTCCACCCTGCTCAACATCCTCGGAGGGCTGGACGTGCCAACCGACGGTCAGGGCACTACCGCGACTGGGATCTGACCGCGGCCGACACCGACGAGCTGACGCGATACCGCCGAGAGCATGTCGGCTTCGTGTTCCAATTCTACAACCTCATTCCAAGCCTGACGGCCGAAGAAAACGTCGCGCTGGTCACCGAGATTGCCGACGCTCCGATGGACCCGGGCGAAGCGCTGGAGCTAGTGGGGCTCGGCGAGCGTCGCAACCACTTCCCCGCCCAGCTGTCCGGGGGTGAGCAGCAACGCGTGGCCATTGCACGCGCGGTGGCCAAGCAGCCCCAGATCTTGTTGTGCGACGAGCCGACCGGCGCCCTGGACTTTCGTACCGGGGTCCAGGTGCTCGAGGTCATCGATCGCATCAACCGCGAGCTGGGCACCACCACCGCGGTCATCACCCACAACGCCCCGGTCGCCCGGATCGCCGACCGCGTGGTGAGCCTGGCCGACGGCCGGGTGCACAGCGACGAACCCAATCGGGCCAAGATCACACCGGCCGAGGTGGTCTGGTGAGCGCTCTGTCTCGCAAGCTGCTCCGGGACCTCGCACGCCTTCAGGGGCAAGTCATCACCATCGCGTTGGTCGTCGCTTGCGGGATCGCCAGCTTCGTCACCATGCGAAGCACCTACGACTCGCTCATCAGCTCCCGCGACTCGTACTATGAAGCGCAGCGGTTCGCGGATGTGTTCGCCCGTCTCGAGCGTGCCCCGTCGCCCGTCGCCCAGCGCCTCGAGGCCATCGAGGGCGTGACGCAGATCCACACCCGGGTCGTGGAATCGGCCATGGTGCCGATGCCCGACATGCCGCGGCCTGCCACCGCGACCGTCGTCTCGCTACCCCCCAGCGGCCATGCCCCGCTCAACGGCGTCCACCTCAAAGAGGGCCGCCGAGTAGACCCCGACCGTACCGACGAGGTGATCCTGCTGGAGGCCTTCGCCGAGGCCCACGGGGTGAGGCCGGGTGACCGCATCCCCGCGGTGATCAACGGAACGCTGCGAGAGCTCCGTGTGGTGGGGATCGGGATGTCGCCGGAGTTCGTGCTGACCATTCCGGCGGGCGCGATGACCTTCGACCCCAAGCAGGTCGCGGTGCTGTGGATGAGCCGCGACGTGGTCGAGGCCGCGTTTCAGATGGACGGAGGGTTCAACGATGTGGTCATGCGGCTGCAGCCCGGGACAGACCAGGCCGCGGTCCTCGAAGCGGTCGATGCGGTCCTCGACCCCTACGGAGGGCTCGGTGCGACGGCGCGGGCCAAGCAGTCCTCGCACTACCTGCTCACAGGCGAGATCCAGCAGCTGGAGAGCATGGCGACGGTGGTCCCGTTCATCTTCTTGTTCGTGGCTGCGTTCCTGCTCAACGTGGTGCTCTCGCGGCTGGTGACGCTGCAGCGGCCTCAGATCGCGACGCTCAAGGCGCTGGGCTACCGCGATCGCGATGTGGGCATGCACTACCTGCAGCTGGTCTCGGTGATCGTCGTCCTGGGTGCCGCGCTCGGAACCGCCGTGGGAGCGTACCTCGGCGAGGCCATGCTCGGGATGTACACGGGGGAGTACTTCCGCTTCCCCGACCCCGAATACCGCCTGAGACTCGGCGTCGCCATGACCGGGATCGTCGTGAGCCTCGGCGCCGGCGTGGCCGGAGCTCTGGCCGCCGTGCGGCGCGTCTCTCGACTCCCCCCCGCGGAAGCGATGCGGGCGCCTGTTCCGGTCGGGTATCGCAAGTCGCTGCTCGAGCGCCTCGGGCTCCTGCAGTGGCTGGGCCCGGCCTCGCGCATGGTGCTGCGAGAGCTCCAGCGACGGCCAGTCCGTCTCCTGTTGTCGGCGGTGGGAATCGCCATGGCGATCGGGATCGTCGTCGTCAGCCGATTCATGTACGACGCGATGAACCACATGATGGAGGTCCAGATCCACCGTGCGATGCGCGAGGACATCAACGTGGTCTTGGCCAAGCCGCTGCCCCAGCGCGCAGTCGGTGAACTCGAGCACCTGCCCGGTGTGTTTCGTGCCGAGGGCCTGCGCATGGCCGCCGTTCGCTTTCACGCCGGCCATCGCTGGCGCGATGCGGCGCTCCTCGGGTACCCGCGGGGCGGCCAGCTGCGTCGGTTGGTCGCGCGGGACGGGCAACCCCACCCGGTGCCTCGAGACGGCCGGCTGCTGCTCACCGACAAGCTAGGGGAGCTGCTCGGGGTGCAACCCGGGGACACCGTCGACGTCGAGCTCCGGGAGGGAGACCGAGGGACACGGCGGCTGGCCGTCAGCGGCTTCATCGACGAGTCCTTCGGCCTGCAGGGACACATGGACAAGCAGGCGCTGCACCGGGTGCTTCGGGAGTCCGACATGGTCAGCACCGTGCTGCTGTCGG
>JAHZJA010001428.1 GCA_022601155.1 Deltaproteobacteria bacterium
ACCTCGGGGTCGCGGGCGGCGTCTGCTTGCTCCGTGGGGTATCCCCGGAGGAGGGCGAGCTGCACGCCCCGAACGCCACGGCGAACGCGGTCATCAACCACCGGACAGTGCCGTTGGTACGGAAATGGCGAACACCGTCAATGCGCGTCAAAACGCGGCCAGTCTACCAGACCGAGCATCGCCATCACCGCGCGGCCAGCACCGTCCGCTTCAGAGATCGGCCAGGCCGGCGGCGAAGCGCTCGCGAACGGCGTCGACGTCCACGTCCACCACGGTGGTGGACGCGTGTCGCACCATCAGACGGGCGGCGCCGTTCGGCTCGGCCAGGCCCCCCAGCTCGGTCAACCCATGGGGCTCGAGGTGCTCGCGCAGCGCGGCCATGTCATGCGCGCGCACGCTGAGCAGCAGACGCCCCGTGCTCTCCGACCACAGCATCGTCCACGCATCCAACGGCCCGGCCTCGGGCAGCGTGATGTCGAGATCCAAGTGCCCGGCGAGCAGTGTGTGCACCAAGGCTATCGCCAGGCCGCCGCGGCCCAGCACATGAGCGCTGCGCACCAGGCCTGCATCGCGGGCCGCCACGAAGGCCTGGTACCGCCGCGCAAAGCCAGACAGATCGGTTCGCGGCACGTCGGACAGCCGCACGCCCGACCGGCGGGCCATCGCGCTACCGCCGAGCGCATCGCCGGTCTCGCCCAGCAACACCAATCGGTCGGTGGGTCCCCGCGGCACCAAGCTCAAGGCGGCATCCACATCGGGCATCTGGCCCATGACGCTGACGAGCAAGGTGGGAGGAATCGAGATCTTGACTCCGTCGAGTACGGCGTCGTTCTTCATCGAGTCCTTGCCGCTGACCAGTGGCAGGCCATAGGCCTCGCACGCCTCACGCAAGCCGCGGCAACACTCCACCAGCTGGGCCAGCTTGTGCTCCCCGTCCGGGGTCTTGTCGCTGACGATGGGATCGGGCCAGCAGAAGTTGTCGAGCGCCGCCATCCGGTCCCAGCGCGCTCCGGCGGCGAGGACCCGCCGCACCCCCTCGTCGACGGCAGCCCGCGCCATCGCGTGGGCATCGAGCTCGGAATAGAACGGGTGCACGCCCTCGCCGAGCACCACCCCCTCGGAACGGCCATGGCGGACACGCAGGACGCTGGCCGTGGCCGGGACGTCACGGCGTACCCCGACCAACGGCTTGATGACCGACAGCCCCTTGACCTCGTGGTCGTACGCCCGCGCGCGCGCCTCGCCGCTGGCGAGCTCTGGCATGCCGACCCTGTCGAGCAGCTGCCGGGTCTGCGCGGCGGGGTCGCGCAGGGGAGCCAACGTGGCGTCGTCGCTGGGCTCGGGCGTCGACGAATCCAGCCGGGCCTTCAGCACCGCGCGCGGCCAGCCCTCATGCAAGAACGACAGCGGCAAGTCCACCGCCGAGTGCTCCCCAAAGCGCACGTCGAACCGTCCGTCTTCGGTGAACTCGCCCAGCACCGTGGCCTCCACTTCCCGCCGACGGGCCAGGGCCATGAACGCCTCCAGGCGGTCGGGTGGGACGGCGATGGTCATCCGCTCCTGCGCTTCGCTGATCAGAATCTCCCACGGGGCCAGCCCGGGGTACTTGAGCGGAGCCAGGGCCAGGTCGATCCGGGCTCCGCCCGTGGCCTCGGCCATCTCCCCCACGCTGCTCGACAGACCCCCTGCCCCGTTGTCGGTCATGGCGCTCATCAGCCCCTGATCACGGGCCTCGGCGAGCATGTCGAACATCATCTTTTGGGTGATGGGGTCGCCGATCTGAACCGCCTGCACGGGAGAGTCGTCGTCGAGCTGCACGCTCGAGAACGTGGCCCCGTGGATGCCGTCCTTGCCGATCCGCCCGCCGATCATCACGACCTTGTCGCCCGTGCGTGCGTACTTCTCGTGGGTGGGTTGACCGGCCGCCTCGACCGGCATCACGGCCACCGTGCCGCAGAACACCAGCGGCTTGCCGAGGTAGCGGTCGTCGAACAGCTCCCAGCCCCTGGCGTAGGGGATCCCGCTTTGGTTCCCGCCATCGATGACGCCGTGGTGCACCCCATCGCGGATCCGACGGGGGTGCATCAGCCCGGTGGGCACGGTCCCCGAGAACCGAGGATCACCGAAGCAGTAGCCCCAGACATTGGTCAGCAGGTCGGCGCCACGACCGGTGCCAAACGAGTCGCGGTTGACCCCGACGATCCCCGTCATCGCTCCGCCGTACGGGTCCAGCGCCGACGGCGAGTTGTGGGTCTCGACCTTGTAGACGAGGTGATCTTCGTCCGACAGGCGGACCACCCCGGCGTTGTCGTGGAACACCGAGACCAGGAACGACGCATCCGCGGGGTCGATGCCATCGGCGATCCGTCGGCGCTTCACCGCCTCGGTCGCCCCCCGGATGTAGCGCCCGAACAGGCCCTCCTCGATCCGTGTCGTCTGCCCGTCCGCATCGGTCATGTCGATGGGCGCGGCGAAGATCTTGTGCTTGCAGTGCTCGCTCCACGTCTGCGCCAGACACTCGAGCTCGGCGTCGGTCGGGTCGCGGCCCACCTGGACGAAGTGATCCCGAATCGCCTGCATCTCGGCCAAGCTCAGCGCCAAGACGCCTTCGCGGCTGATGGTCTCGAGCGCATGATCATCGGCATCCCGCAGGGGGACCGTCGCGATCACGGGGGTCCCCTCGGCCCCCGCCCGCGGAACCTCGAGGTCCAGCACGCGGGCCCCCGCCTCGACCCGAGCGCGCTCGATGAGGCCATTGGACAGCAGCGCCTCGGCGGCGTGCTGCACCTGGGCGGCGCTGAGGCCCTCGAACAGGTAGAGCGTCGACGTGTAGGCCCGTCCCGGTAGCGGGCGGCCCAGGCAGTCCTCCGCGGCCCGCTTGACGCTGCTGCCCACGCTGTCGGTGACGCCCGGCCGCAGCCCCACCGTCAGCGCGACCGGCGAGCCGTCGGCGCCCCCGTCGTCGGGCAGCATCCCCAGGACCCCACGCTCGGCCACGGGATCGACCAGGGCGTCCCGTACGGCCTGTGCATCCGTGTGTGACAGGCCCAGATCGAGATGGATCACCCGCCGGGTTCGGATCCGTGCGGGACGCAGCCCGAGCCATTGCTCGAGCCGCTGCTGGGTCTTGGCCGCCAGCGCATCCACCATCCCTGCTACCACCTCGATCTCGATGCGCTGGATCGTCACGCGCGTCCTTTTTCCCCCCCTCGTCCTCCCTGTCAAGGCGCGCGGAGAAGCCTGGCTTGACAGCGCGGCAGGGGCGCTGCACCATCGTTTTCAGTAGGCAGGTCGTGATCGCTGCGGGACGGTGTCGTCCCGGCCCGGCACGACATCGTCGGTGGAGATCGCCTCGAAGGCGCCCACCGGCTCACCACCGCAAGGCCACGAGCATGACGCAGTCGGACGATGCGCCCGTCGACGAACTGGAGACCCCGGATGCGGATGCCGCCTGGGCAGAATCGCTGCGGGAGGTCATGTGCAAGGTGATCGCCACCTTGCCCGACCACGCAACGCTGGGTGAGCTCATCGAGGCCGCCAAGAGCAACGCGGGCATGGCCCCGGTGCTCGACATCTTCAGCGTCCAACAGCTGATCGACGCCGCCAAGAAGCGCGAGCGGCCCAAGCCCAAGGTCGACGACTTGACGTACGACGAGGACGGCAACCCGCTGATGGACCTCGATGCGTCCCCGGCGATCATTCGCCGCCGGGCCGACGTCCCCGACGGGGATATCCGAGTCCTCCGCGTCCTGGCCGAGCGTGGCTCGATGCGAGAGCTCGAACTGGCCAACAACGCCAGCGTCACGGGCGAGCAGCTGCGGCTGCTG
>JAHZJA010001429.1 GCA_022601155.1 Deltaproteobacteria bacterium
CAGCCCGCAAAAGAGCCTGCCCGAAGGCGACGACGACTAGGTCGAGCGCGTGCTGGCTTCGTCGGGGGCCTGATCGCGCCCTGGGCCGTGCGGGTTGTGCCGCCGTTGGTGGCGGAGGTGACGGCGGCCAGGCGCCAGTCGGTCAGCCCGCCAGCTTCACGCTGCCGCCATCGCGGCTGAACAATAGCTCGGTCTCCCACAACATCGTGCCGTCCATCGATCGGCGTAGGGTCAGGGTGACCCGGCCGGACTCGTCGCCGTCGAGCATCTTGAAGCTCACCGCGTGGCGGTAGCTCTCGCGGGGCTGGATGAAGCCGGTCCACTCCGTGGTGCCGTCCGCGATCACGAAGCCGTGCGTCGACACGTCGAGCACCAGCTTGTCGGTCTGCTCGATCCCACGGGCCGTCATGCGGGCGATCACCTCGACCTCCTGTGGACTGACCGAGCGCCACCCCACCTCCACGCCGAACGTGGCCCCCTGGTCCTCTACGGAGTCGGTGACCACGGGGGTGAGGGAGGCAGAGGCGGGGGCCTTGGCGCATCCGAGGCCGAGCGCGAGCACGAGGGCGAGGGCGAGACGGGGACGCATGGCGGCAAGGGTACCGCGGGACGCCGTTGGCGTCCGACCGATCGCGACACCATTGCTACACTGGCTGCCGCCGGGGCCGATCCTCCCGGACGTCGTCCCCGCATGCCCATTGCCCCCGACACCAAGGCGCTCTCCGACCGGCAGCGGCGGCGCGGAAGCTGGGCCGTGCTGCTGTGGCTGGCGGTGATGCTGGGAGTGTCGTTCCCGTACTTCGAGGCGACGCGCAATGCCAACGAGCGGCCGCGCCTGCTGCAAGGGATGGCCCTGGTCGACGCAGGGGAGTGGGCCATCGATGGTCCCGCCGCCCGAGGGTTGGCCCCCGGGCCCGACGTGGCGCGCAGCAAGGCGGACGGGCGCCTCTACCCCAACAAACCGCCGGGCACGAGCTTGGTCGCGGCGGTCGGCTACGTGGGCGCGCGGGCAACCTCGGGTGATGGCGCCGATGCCCTCGACCTGCGCACGTACACATGGTGGGCGAGGATTTTGGGGGGCTTGCTGCCCACGTTGGTGCTGTGCGCGGTGGCCCTGGCTCGATTCGCGGCACGCTTTGGCACCGGAGCGGGGGCGGGGGCGGTGGCCTTGTATGCTCTGAGTACTCCGGCGGCGTCCTACGCTCATCTGCTGTACGGGCACCAGCTGGCCGCCGCACTGCTCGGCATCGGGATCATGATGCTGGTAGACGCCCAGCCGGGGCGTGGCTCGATGCGCACGGCCGTGATCGGAGCGGCGGGCGGGGGCATGGCGTGCGGGGCCGCGGTCGGCGTGGAGTACGGGGCAGTGTTCGCCGCGTTTCCGATCGCTGGGCTGCTGCTATCGCGCGTGCGGTCGTCGGGGGGCCTGCCCGTGCTGGCCGCGGGGGTGGGCGGGGCCCTGGTGCCGATCGTCTTGCTGGCCCTCTACCACGACGCGGTGTTCGGATCGCCGTGGGCGACCGGCTATCACCACGTGACCAACGCGGACTTTGCCGCCAAGCATGGACAAGGACTGCTGGGCTTGGGCATGCCCAGCCTGTCGGGGTTCACCACCCACTTTGTGTCGACCGACGGCGGGCTGCTGTGGTGGGCACCCACCATCGTGGTCGCGATCTATGGACTGGTGCAGATGGCGACGTTCGACGACGCCCTGCGCACCGAGGCACGCGTCCACCTCGCGCTGTTGGTGGTGTACGGCGTGGTCGTGTCGAGCCTCAGCTTCGAGGGAGGGTGGCGGGTGGGACCGCGGTACCTCGTCGTCGCCCTGCCGTCGCTGATGATGGGGTGGGGTCATGCGCTCTCGCAGCTGCGCACGTCGTGGCCCATGATGGGGCTGATGACGTTGCTGGCGACCTATGCCGTGCTCGTCAACGCGCTGGCGGCCAACCTGTGGCCGCACCCCGATCTCACCAACATCAATCAGCCGATCGCGGAGGTCCTGCTTCCACTTTGGGACCACGACCGCGAGCCCTACGATCTCGTTCGCGCGATCACCGGTCGATCGGGTCTACGGCTCATCATCTATGGCAGCGTGATCGGTACGTGGGCGTGGTTGGTGATGATGGGAGAGGGCGGTCTGCGGATGCTCGCCGCGATGGTCGTCGGAGGCCTCGCTGGTTTGCTCCTGGTACAGGCCACCGGGCTGGTGCAACCGCACTCCAGGGGCGCGCGGAATCTCGCGTACATCGAGCGAATCTGGGAGCCGAACCCGGACCGTCCTGGGTCCAGCGTGCGGCTGACAATGGATCTCCCCACTGTGGCCCCGCCCTGAACCCAGCAAAGCCCGCGTTCGTGGCGAATCACAGGGGTCCTTGCTGCGTCCAAGCAGGGCGGCGTACGACCCCGTCTCGGCGGGGCCGATGATACGTTGGCGCCGCTACCCACCACCACGGAAAGCGTTGACCCCGATGATTCTCGGTTCGGTTCTCTTGTTGGGGCTCGGTGCTACGGCCGATGCCAGTGTGCTCGATACGGCCCAGGCATGGGCCGAGACGATGGCGCCCGCTCCTCGGGCGCGGAAGGCCTCCACCAAGCCACGCACGACTGGTCGCACGCGTCCCAACAAGTTGGGACCGCGGGCGGGCCGGGTCACGTCGGGCAAGCGACCCGGCAAGCTGGGCACGATGCTCCGCAAGCGTGCGCTCGACAAGCCACCCTCGGTGCCCAAGGTGTCCGAGCGCATCGCCGCGTCGCCGCGCGTCAAGGCTCAGCGTGGTCACCGAGCTGGCAAGTGGAGGAAGGGACGGGTGCCGTCCAAGACCTTCACCACCCGTCGCAATCGCTCCAAGATCAGCAGCCGCGAGTCGTCCGCCCCCGCTGCCATCAAGTCCAAGCTGGCGGGGTTGCGCAAGACGATCCGCGCCGACAAGCGCAGCTACTCGGTGGGCTACACCGAGGCGCTCGACATGCCGACGTCGAAGATCACCGGGGCCAAGGAGCCCAAGAACCTCGCCAAGCTGGCGCGCAAGCAAAACGCCGAGGCCGCGGCTCTTGCCCGCTCGCGGTTCGTGCCCAATCTTCGTCAGCGAAGCCTGCGATCGGCCCGCATCGTCGGCCCCGACTCGTCGGGACCGGCCCCCAAGGGCAAGAGCTCCGACCGCGTCGATGCTCCGTTCGAGCCGATGGTCGGCAATGCCACATGCTCGGTCTCGAGTGATGCCTGGAGCTGGAAGGAGCACCTGGCTCCGCCGCGCTCGCAGGGCAGCTGCGGAAGCTGCTGGGCCTTCGCCACGCTGGCCGTGTTCGAGGCCGCGGAGAACATCGCCAACGGCTTCGACAAGGACTTGGACCTGTCCGAGCAGCACATGGTCGACTGCGCCGTGGCCAGTGATGGCTTCGACGTCGGTACCTGTGCGGGCGGCTACACGGTGATGACCTACGACTTCTTGCAGCGCACGGGAGCCGCCACCGAGAGCCAGGTGCCCTACAAAGAGCGCGACGGCACTTGCGACAAGAAGCTCAAGCCCAAGAACAAGATCGCCAACTGGGGCTTCGTCCATCAAAACGGCTCGGTCCCGAGCGTCGACCAGATCAAGGCGGCGATGTGCAACTACGGGCCGGTCTCGGCCTCCGTGTTCGTCAGCCCGGCCTTCAAGGCCTACACCAGCGGCGTGTTCGACGAGGGCGCAGGCGGCCAGACCAACCATGCGGTGAGCTTGGTGGGCTGGGATGACAAGCGCGGCGCCTGGCTCCTTCGCAACTCCTGGGGCACCTGGTGGGGCGAAGACGGCTACATGTGGATCAAGTACGGGAGCAACAACGTCGGCCGCTCCGCCGCCTGGGCGGTGGTCGAGCCCGATGAAAAGCCCCCCAAGGCCAAGACGTTCAAGGCTCGCAAGCTGCTGGTCCGCAACAAGACCAACCAGACCCTCGAGGTGAAGCTGCTGTACAAGACGGGGAGCTCGTGGGCGCCAGGCAAGCCCGGCAAGGGCAAGGCGCTGAGCTACACCGTGGCGCCCGACGCCGAGGCGCTGCTGGGGACGGGAGGCTCGGAGATCAAGGCCTCTCGCGTGCGGCTTTGGGCCGATGCGGCCAAGGGCGGCGGTACCTGGACCGAGCACCGCAGCAAGGACCTGTCCCTGCTTCCCAAGGGCTCGTACAAGTCCGAGCAGGTCGAGACCTTCGTCTTCACCTTCGACAACACCAACGCGGACGACGCCAAGGGAGGCCCGTCGACCAAGGGCAAGTCGGTCGACAAGGTGTTCGCCGAGGCCTTCGGTCTCATCGAAGACGGCGACCACGAAGACGGCCGGGCGATGTTCGCCCGCTTCCTGCAGGAAAACCCGGGCCACGCCCGTCTGCCCGAGGCTCGGTTCTGGGTCGGCTACAGCTACTTCCTCGAGGGTGCCAACTACGAGGCGCTCATCGAGTGGTACGACATCGTCTACGAGCACCCCGATGACGACTTCGTCGCCTACGCGCTCTACTACTCGGGCCTGGCGTACACGTCGCGCGGTCAGTGTGACCTGGCCGTGCAGTGCTTCGAGTTGGTGGCGCATGCCGGATATCCGTCGGCCACCAACGAGTGGATCGATGCTGCGAAGGACCAGCTCGGCAAGCTCGACGGCAGCCCCAAGGCCTACTGCGGCTGACGGAAAAGTCCCGCCGAGCCACCGGAGCCCGCCGCACTGTCGGCGGGCTTCCGCGTTGGCGAGGGGAGGCGACCGTCGATGGCTAGCCCACGGTGACGACGTCAGGGGCGCTCGGAGCGAGCGTCGCTGA
>JAHZJA010001430.1 GCA_022601155.1 Deltaproteobacteria bacterium
CCGCGCTGAAGTACGGGCGCGACTCCCAGCTCGCCACCGATGTGCGCGCGCGGGTGTCCGCCTACTTCGACGAGCGCGGCCTCGCCCGCGACGGCGGCTGGCGGATGATCGCCAAGAGCTCGATCATCTTGGCCTGGGCGACGGCCACCTACCTGACGATGTTGCTGGTGGCCGACACCTGGTGGCAGCTGGGCCTGCTCGCCGTGTCGATGGGACTGTCGGCGGCGGGCATCGGTTTTTGCATCCAACACGACGGCGGGCACGGTGCCTATTCGAGCAACCGATCGGTCACCCGCCTGGCGGCATGGGCGCTCGATTTCATCGGTGGCAGCTCGTACATGTGGCACCACAAACACAACATCTTGCACCACACGTATCCCAACGTGGAGGGAGCGGATGACGACATCGGGCAGGCGCCGTGGCTGCGTCTGTCGAGCGTCGACGAGTACCTTCCGGTGCACCGTCACCAGCACTGGTACTCCTGGTTTCTGTACGGGTTCGTGCCGCCCAAGTGGATGTTGATCGACGACTTCCGCCGCATCTTCACCCAGCGTGCCGGGACGCGCCGGGTACCACCGCCGCGCGGTCGGGCCCTGGCCGTGCTGTTCCTCGGCAAAATCGTGGCGTACACGTGGGTCTTCGCCATCCCCATCGCCATCCATGGGCTGTCGTTCGGCCTGCTGGCGATCTACATGTTGGTGTTCTGGATCTGGGGCCTCACGCTGGCCACGACGTTTCAGCTGGCCCACTGCAACGCCGACGCCGAGTTCTCCGAGTGGCCGGCCATCGATGAGCCCATGGGTCACCCGTGGGCCGAGCAGCAGCTGGCCACGACGGTCAACTTCTCGCAGAACAACCCGGTGGTGACCTGGTACGTGGGTGGGCTCAACTACCAGATCGAGCACCACCTGTTCCCGAAGATCTGCCACCTCCACTATCCGGCCATCAGCGGGATCGTGCGGCAGGTGTGCGAGGAGCACGGCGTGCCCTACCGCGTGCACCCCTCCCTGCTGGGCGCCATTCGGTCACACATCCTCCATCTCAAGCGGATGGGGCGTGTTCGAGGCTTCGAGCAGGTCGACGAGCAACTGGCCGCGGAATAGGCGGGCTGTCGTTCGGTCCCGAGCCGAGCCCGCCGCACCAACCCCCTCATGACATGCCGTCCACGGCATGCCATGAAGATTGTTGGATCGAAACAGCCCGGGGCTCGATGTCCACGACATGGAGTCGATCCACCCCGCTGACCCGCGCCTGCGCCGTGTCCACCGCCTGAGCGCCGCGACCGTTGCCGAAAAGACCGCCACATATCCTCACTGGGAGCCGGTGTTGATCCAGGCCCGACGCATCGGCGGCCGCACCTGCCTGGTGGTGTGGGACGGCAACCACCGCATGCAGGCCGCACTCGAGATGCCCCAGCCGCCCATGGTGGACTTCATCTGGGCTGACGATGCGAGGGTCCGCGAGCACCTCCAGGGTAGCCCGCTGTCCGATCCGCAGGTGCTGCTCCGTCGGTCCCGTCGGTTCGCGCCGGGCGAGCACACCTGAGTCCGCAGCCCCCCGCACCGCGCGGCACCAGTCCATCCACGTTCGGGTAGACTCCTTGGCCGATGATGCTGGACCGCTGCGCACGGACCCTCGCGCCTCGACGACCCACGCCGCCCACTCCGGCTCCTCGATGGGAGCGAGCGTGATGCCGTTCGAGCCCGCCCCCGCCCTGCCCGACTGGCTGGAGCCTCAGCTGCCGCACGACCGTCGACAGTACCGCCTCGTACAGGGGGTCGACGCCGGGCGAGCGCTGCACTTCATCGACCATGGTGACCGCGATGCGACCGCAGTGGTGATGCTCCACGGCAATCCCACGTGGAGCTTCCTGTGGCGCAAGGTGATCGACCGATTGCCGCGCCGCCGCTGCGTGGCCCCGGACCTGCTGGGGCTGGGGCTGTCTTCCAAGCTCGCACGCATCGACGATCACGACATCGGCCGCCATGCCGAGGCGTTGGTCGAGCTGCTCGATGCACTGAAATTGCCCCGCTATGTGCTGGTGGGCCAAGACTGGGGGGGCGCCATGCTCACCGCCATCGGCCGGCTCCGTCCCCAGCAGGTCGCCGGGGTGGTGTTGGCCAATACCTCCGTGCTCGTGCCGACTCGCCCGCGAACCACCGCGTTTCATCGGTTTGCCCGGATGCCCTGGGTGTCCGACCTCGCCTTTCGGGGGCTGGGTGTCCCGCAGTCGATGCTATGGACGGCCCAAGGTGACAAGCGCTCGCTGCTGCGAGGCGTGTCCGCCCGAGCCTATCGATGGCCGCTGCGGAGGATCCGAGATCGCGTCGCACCGCTGGCATTGGCCCGAATGGTCCCCGATCACCCCGACCATCCCTCGATGGAGCCACTGAGGATGGGCCAGGCGTGGATCGAGGGCTTCGATGGCCCGATGGCGCTGGTGTGGGGCACCCGCGATCCGATCCTCGGCCGCGCCTTGTCCCGCCACGAGCGAGCGTTTCCGCGGGCACCGGTCACGGTCACCCGCGCTGGTCACTTCCTGCAGGAGCAGGTCCCCGGGGCGCTCGCGGTCGCCATCGAGGACGTCATCGCCCGATCGGCAGCGCCACCCCAGGCGCGGTGACGACGCGCCTCGCGGGCGGCCACACCGCGTGCGTCGTCCCGGCACGAGGATCGCGACCTCACTGACATCCTGTCACCCCGACGACCCGACGCTGCCCCGGATCCCTGCGATATCGACGGATGGAGCGCGTGGCATTATCGTTGCAGCCCAACATCGCCGTCGCGGCCGCACGGGTCGACTCGTCTCTTCGTCCTTCCCGTCTTCGTCCTTCGACCGCGCGGCCGCGACGACCGCCCATGTCCTTGCTCCCCCATACGCTCCGGCTCCTCGGCACTGCGGCCACACTGGCCACCGTGGCCATATCGGGCTCCGCCCACGCGCGACCCGCGACGGCGGCCGACTTCCAGATCACCTACCGGTTCACCGGCGCCGATGGCCAGCCCACGACGCAGGAACTGGTTCAAAACGACCTCAACCGGTACGCCAACCGAGCCCGCTGCCAGTGCGGCGAGAAGCTGTCGGCCGAGATTCGGTTGCTGCCCAGCACCACCGAGGCCTACGACCAGCTCAACATCGGTACGTACGTCGGCACCGGATGTGGCCAGGGCCAGACCGGCGGCACGTTTCAGTTTCGCCCCTGTGTCGAGGCTCTCTCCGGCCTGCCCACGGACTACGACGATGGTGGCCAGGATGCGATCTTCGATCTCGCGTGGTTGGCCACAGGCGTCGCCGACCGCAACTTCCAAGAGATCAGCACTGCGGTCCCCTTCTCGCCTTGCTCCCCGGACCAGCAGGGAGACGCAGGCATCTGGGTCTGCGTGGAGAGCAACGGCACCACGGGCTGCCAGAGCGAAGAGTTCGTGATCCAGGGGGCGCAGCACGCCAACGGCACGGGCAACACCGGGACCAGCACGGGGACTGGCACCGGAACTGGAACGGGCACGGGCACCGGCACCGGGACTGCGAGCGGCGGCGTGTTGTTCGACAACGTCCCGCCCAACTTCGACGCGAGCCTGGAGTTCCTGTCGAGCCCAGGCGACGGCGCGGTGGTGGTCACGTGGAGCCGCAGCGAGAACACCGATATCCAGGGATTTCGGGTGCTGTGTGCCGACGCCGATGGCAACCCCCTCCCCAACAAGGGCACCAGTGCTCCCAGCGCGTCCCAGCGCAACCAGGGACGGCTCTACTACACCGCCGAAAACCTCTGCGAAGGTGCGGTCGTCTATTCCGATGACGACATCCCGGCCAATCCGGGGCTCGACCCCGAAGGGCGCGACACCGATGTGGGGGACACCGACGTCGGCGACACCTTCGGCACGACCGGGGGCGACACGGCCAGC
>JAHZJA010001431.1 GCA_022601155.1 Deltaproteobacteria bacterium
CCATGGCGGTCTGCAACGTGGTGGGCTCATCCATCGCCCGAGCGGCAGGCGATGTGGTCTACACCCACGCGGGCCCCGAGATCAGCGTCGCATCGACCAAGGCGTTCACCAGCCAGCTCACCATGCTGTCGCTGCTCGCCGTGCACCTGGGCAAGCGTACCGGGCACCTCAGCGACGACCGGGTCCGCGAGCTCCTGGAGGGACTGTCGGCCATCCCCGAGCAGGCGACGAGTGTCTTGGGTCAGCTGGCCGCCATGCAGGTGATCGCCCGCCGCTACATGGGCGCACGCGATTTCCTGTATCTCGGCCGCGGACTCGGCTTCCCGGTCGCCCTCGAGGGCGCGCTCAAGCTCAAGGAGATCTCCTACGTCCACGCCGAGGGTTACGCCAGCGGCGAGATGAAGCACGGACCCATCGCTCTGGTCGACGAGGAGTTGCCCGTGGTCGGTATTGCGCTGGCCGGACCGGGCTACGACAAGGTCGTGTCCAACCTCGAGGAGGTCCGGGCGCGCGGCGGCAAGATCATCGCGCTGGCGACCGTGGGCGACAGCCACATTGCGGGCATCGCCGACGATGTGATCCTGCTCCCCGACGTCGACCAGATGTTCCAGCCGATATTGGCGACCATTCCGTTGCAGTTGCTCGCGTATCACATCGCAGTCCTCAAGGGGACCGATGTCGATCAACCCCGAAACCTCGCCAAGTCGGTGACAGTGGAGTAGCCGCCGAAGCTCGCCCACTGCGCGCGAGCACTGGGTATAGACTCTCGGGCCGTGACGCCCGAGCAGGTCGGTCAACTCCAGCAGCAGCTGTACGCGGCGCAGGTCGAGAACGAGCAGCTCCGCAACCAGGTCGCCCAGCTGGCCCAGACTCAGCAGTCCAAGAAGGACCGCCGGGACAAGGTCGTGCGCGGCGGTGGTCGCCTGCTCATCCCCCTGCTCGACCGCCAGAAGGTGGTGCGGTCGTTCGGCAAGCTGGCAGAGACGGCCGGCTCGTTCACGGGACCCCGCGAGGATTGGGCCCCGCGCGACGACGTGCTGGGCGACTCGCGACGATTCCTCGAGGCGCTCGTTCGCTTCGCGGTCCGTCGCCGCATGCTGCTCATCATCCTGTCGTTGTTTGCGGCGATCATCCCCGCCATCCAGATCTACCTGGTGGTGCAGCAAAACCAGATCATCGAGAACCAAAACGAGTTTCTCGAGATCCAGGTCTACGACGTGGTCTCGCGCTCGATGACCGAGGGCGACCGCAACGCGCGGCTGATGACCGGGGCTCTGCTGTCCCGGGCCAATCCGGCGTTCTTGGCCGGCGTGGTCGAGGAGGCGTTCGATCCCAACGTCTCGGGGGTGTACAGCGCCGCCGGGGTGGAGGCCTCGCGTCGACGGCTGCAAGATGCGGTGTTCCGGGGCTACCTGGTGCAGGCGGTGGTTCGCAGCGCACAACGACGCATGCAGGACCCCAACAGCCCGATGGGAGTGGTGGCCGCGCAGATGCTGCCCATGCTGCGCATCATCGTGCAGGACGCGACCGGCCGCGTACCGGAGGTGATTCGACTCGGCGCGGGCGATGCCAAGATCGATGGAGAGCTCGCCGAGCAGGTGGATGGCTATCTGGTGAAGGTGGGCGAGGCCATGGGCGTGTACGGACGGCTGGCGCGCTCGCAGGGTGAGACCGCCGCCTACTTCGAGGACATCGGTCCCTATTTGACGCGCGTGTCCCAGTCCAAGCTCTCGACCAATCGATTCTCCAAGGCGCAGGCGTTCTCGCTCGAGGTGTTGCTGTTCGAGCTCGCGGTCGAGCCCGATCCACGCGACGCCACCCACGTGGATCTGAAGGAAGCGGGTCTGTCCCCGGAGGAGGCGCGCGCCAAGGGGATCGAGGTTCTTCGCCAAGCGGTCGGCGCAGACGCGGCCGACTGGGACGCACTGGCCAAGTACGTGGAGGGTGCATGAGCCGGACGATGCGCACGGTGCTGGTCGCCGTCGGTGTGGCCGTGAGCGGCTGCATCTCCACCGGGGTGCCGATCGTCGTGGAGCCCGTCGCACCCGCGCCGACGCTCGGAGACGATGTGTTCGTGCAGGCCAAGGGCCAAGGGCCCACCGAAGACGAGGCCTACGCGAGCGCCCAGATGGCGCTCGCCGCCGCCGTGTTGGGCGATGCACGGTGGGCGGAAGTCGTGCCGGTCGACGTCCATCGCCGCGACGGTGACCCTCAGCTGGTCACCCGAGCCGACGAGGGCGTGGAAGTGACGCTGGGACTGTCGCGCGCCCGTGCGGCCGCGACGATCTCGGCGTTCGACAGCGGTGAGCCAACGATCCACGGACCCCCCGCGTGGCATGACGTCCAGATGGCGTACATGCGGGCCCATGTCGCCGCCCACGCGTGTGCCCGCCGGATCGTGCTGTTCTCGGCCACCTGCGAGACCAATCAGACCGCGGAGGCCGACGCCGCACTCGACGAGCTTGGTCAGGGCCTGGTGCTCGTGGCGGCCTACCCCGACGGAGTCCCCGTAGACAGCCAGGGCGCGCCGCTTCGCGACCCGGCCGTGTTCGTGTTGTCGCGCGGCGTGCCGCTGGCGGGCATGCCCGTGCAGCTCGAGGCACCCCCCGGCATTGCTGCGACCAACACCCGAGCGGTGACCGATGGCAAGGGACAGGCCCACTTCACGCTGGGACCGGATGTCGCGATGGCCCCCATGCGCGTGTTCGTGGACGGGGGGGCATTGCTGGGGCCACGCTCCGACCATGCGCCCAGAGCCGAGGTCCACGTGGACGCGCGCCCAACGGGGCTGCGGCGCTGGGGCCTGGTGGTCTCGCGTGACGGTCGGCCCCCACAGACCAACGACGTGATTCGGGCGGTCGTGGACGAGCGGATGACCGCCGCCGGACTCACCAGTCCCGTGGACCTTCCCGAGCCCGACGTGATGAACGTCCTCACCGCCGACGGAGACGGCCGCGGCAAGGCCCTGGCCACGCTGGCTGACAGCCTCTCGGGTCGGCTCGATCGCTTGTTCGTGCTCGCCTATGAGAGCCGCTTTGCCAGCCGCATGGGCGGCAGCCGCGTATGGTACGAGGCCAGCGGTTCACTCGAGGTCCGCGACGCCTGGACCGGACAGGTGTTGGTGGAGGTCCGCGAGCGGGTGGAAGCCGACGGCGTGGGCGACAAGCGAGCCGATAAAGCCGCACGACAAAAGCTGGGGCGCGCGCTGGTCAGCAAGGCCTTGGCGTCCCTGGCCCCATGAGCCGTGGGCCCCGAGGGGCGGCCGTACCTACTTCTTGCGTCCCCCGAACAACCCCTTGAGCCCGCTCAGTCGCCCGCCCTTGCTGGAGGCCTGGGCCGGCTGCTCGCGCGCGACACGGGCCTTGAGTGCCCGTGCCTGTCGCTCGGCATCGATGAGCCGAGGGTCGAGCTTTGCCGCCCGACGAAACGAGTCGATGGCCCCCCCGTGGCTCTCCGTATCGATCAACACGAACCCCAGGAAGTAGTGCGCCCGTGCAATGCGGGGTGAGTCGGCAATGATCGCCGTGAGCCGCTGGTTGGCGAGGCTCGCGTCTTGAGGCTTCTTATCCGACAGCTGATACACGCACCACGTGACGGCGGCGTGAACGTCGGGCTCCTCGGAGTTGTAGGTGAGGGCCTCACGGTAGCGCTCGAGCGCGCGGGCGAACTTGTTGGCCCGCAGGAGCTTGTCGGCTTCCTTCGCCAGCAGCTCGCTCTGGAACACCGCGTGGGCGCGTGCCGTGGCGTCTTTGCCGTCGCTGTTGGTTTCGTGCTCGCCCCGCTCGATCGCCTCGCGCAGCTGCTCGCGGCGCTCGGCGTCGCCGAGGACCTGCTGCGCTTCGCTCAACGCCGCGAACACGGCGTTGACACGATCGCGAAGATGGTCGCGATCGTGGCGCTGGAGGGCGTCGGGGTGGAATTTGCGGCTGAGTTCACCCCACGCCCGGCGAATGTCGCGCTTGCTCGCCGACAGCGGTACCCCGAACAACGCGAACCCGTGGGCGCCCGCCGCCATGCGAGCCTCGAGCTCGGCGAGCTCGGCCACGAACGAGGCCTCGTCTTCGTCGCGACTCCCCGAAGAGGTTGGCTGGTCGTCCGCCGTCTCGCGAGACACCGCGACCGCTGGCGAGGCCTCGACCGGAGCCGCAGGCGTCACCGGGGCCGAGGGCGTGGGCACGGCGGACGGCGGCGATGCGGAAACCGGACTCGCAGGCGACGCTGCGGCCGGAGACGCGGGCATTGGTGCGGCCGGGCGGGGCGTGGGTGAGCTCGGGCTGGTCGATGACGCTCCAATGGGTGCCCCGGGCGTTGGCGCAGCGCGGCGCGGCGACGCAGCGACTGGTCCGCGAGGCGTGGGCGAAGCCGGTCGCGGCGTACCGGTTCGGGGTGATGCCGCGACGCGTGCTCCGGGCGTCGACGCGACGGGCTGGTCTGCTGCCGCGGTGGGTATCGGCGCCGCCGCACCCGGCTCGACCTGCGCAGCCGCGCCAGTCCGTAGCATCTGACAAGCCCACAGCGTGTAGATGAGCTGCGCCGAGCGTCGCTGGCTGATCCCGGCGTCCGCCGACATCTGTACGAGATCGGAGCCGCGGGCCAGCGCGGCGAGGGCGGGCTCGTCGGAGGGCCGGAAACGAAAATGGGGTCGGTACCGGTCCAGCGCACCGGTCGTGCGCACCGGAGCCTGGAGAGCCGGGCCCATCTCGCTGGCGGCACGGGTCTCGTCGTAGGCCACCCCCACCCCCGCCAGAATGAGCCCCAGCACGTTGAGGGGAAGCAGATCGTCCTCGATGTCGGACACACCACCCACGGTCACCGTGGCCTGGCCCGACGACAGCGAGAACAGCTGTGCCAGCTTGCGGACACACTGGTGGCGAAGACCCTCGAGGACGTCCTGGCGCCCCAGGAGCCCCAGCTGTACGAGATGGTGGCCCAGCAAGCCTCCCTGCTGCGCCATGGCTTCGAGGGCCTGGAGCAGCTGGGGCTCGGTGATCATCCGATGGCGCACCAGCACCTGGCCCAGGACCTCCGCGGGCTCCACCCAATCGGTGAACACGGGCATCCCCCCACGGAACCACACGGTGCGGAGCCCGACGTTGGGGGCCGGCTGCTCGACCCTCACAGTGCCCGAAAAGCGCTGATGGAGCAGGGCAAACAACAACCGGGGCACGCTGACTCCAGCGAAGTCCACCTCCTTGGAGGCTCGCGCCCCGGCCGCGCCTGTGCTCACTTCGGCCACCGTACCATGCCGGACCGGACGGGGACCGACAGGGTGCTGGTGGCGCCCCTCGCCCACTTGGTACCGTGGCGCGGGCATGAGCATCAGTTTCCGCGACGGCCAGCTACGCGTGCGCTTCTCTGGCGTGACCGACATCGGCCGGGTGCGGGACCACAACGAGGACAACCTGCTCATCCCCGACGCGATGCCGCTGGCGGTCGTGTCCGACGGCATGGGTGGGCACGCCAGTGGCGAGGTCGCCAGCTCGATCGCCGTGCAGACGATCGACGAGTACTACCGACGTACCGCCGACGACCCGCCGATCACCTGGCCCTTCCGCGTGCCGCAGCTGCATGTGGAGCGAGACCGGATGAGCGTGGCGATCAAGCTCGCCAACACGCGCATCTATCAAACGGGCCGAGGTGATCCCAACAAGAAGGGCATGGGCTGCACCGTCGACGCCGTGTTCTTCGCCCAAGGACGGTTCTATATCGGGCACGTCGGCGACAGCCGCGTGTACCGGATTCGTCGCGGACAGATCTCGCAGCTCACCGAGGACCACTCGCTGCTCAACGACTACCGTCGCATGAAGGAAATGAGCGGCGAGGAGGTGGAGAACTTCCCGCACAAGAACGTGGTCGTACGCGCGTTGGGGCTGTCGGAGCAGGTCTACGTGGACGTGCTCGTCGACGAGTACCAGCGCGACGATCTGTTCTTGCTGTGCTCCGATGGTCTCAGCGGCATGCTGGACGACGAGACGATCATGCAGGCCTCGACGCGCTTTGCCAGCATCGATACGGCCGCCACCACGCTGGTCAAGCTGGCCAACGACGCGGGTGGCAACGACAACATCACCGCGCTGCTCGTGCGGATCGAGGGCTGAGACCGGCCGAGCCCGAGCCGGGTTGGCACGACAGCGGCGACCAGGCGGAACTCAGGTTCCGTCGGTGATCGCCCGGGCGTCGAGCAGACGCTGCAGCACGTGCTCGACCCCCGAGAAGCGCTCGAGCACCGCATCGCGCTGGCGGGGGCGGGTGAGCCAGGTGCACACCGCATTCTCGGCCGGCGACGCTTGGCGCCACAGCGTGGGTAGGCCCGGGGCGACCAACACGGGCCAGCCCGTATACGCGGGGACCGGCAGTCCCAGCGCAATGGTGGCAATCACTTGATCGGCGGGCCCGGGCATATCGATGACACACGCGGCCCGATGCAGTCGCAGCCGGCCGTCGCTCACCCGCAGGGTCTCGTGGTCGTGGCGGGCCATTCGCGCGGTCGACACAGCCCGTTCGAACAACGCAATGCGCCGCGGGATCGAACGATCGGTGTTGGCAATGACGAAGTCGAGGAAGCCATCCTCGGGCCGAGTCAGATCATCTTCATCGGCCGACAGCTCGCGCTGATAGGCCTCGATCCACGCCGAGGCCTCGCCGCCCAGCGCTGCGAGCGTGAGGCCGGCGTAGGGCTCGATCTGCGCTGGCATCGAGCCCGGGTGCCCGAGGTCGAGCGGGGATCGAACTGCCCCCCACACGCCGGATTCGTCGTCACCCGAGTCGCGGGTGACGGCCAACTCCGTCGCGGATGCGGAGGCTGGCAAATGGGCGTATGCAGCGGTCAAGGGTCCTGCGCTCCGAGGGGAAGGAGCCAACACATCGTAGACGCTTCTCGGCGAAAAATGTTGCCGATATCTAAACAACAGTCCCTAGGAGAGACCGACACCAATCGCCCCGAGGTTTCGCCCGCGGTGTGTTTTCCCGTCGCCGATCGGACGATTTCGAGAGGGCCGCAAGAGGATCCCCGACGCCACGCCGTTCACATTCGGACGAATCCGAGCAAGCGCGTCGATCGTTAGCGAGTGGCGAGCAGTGGCGCGTCGGCTTCGGGGGCACGGCTACCGTACAGACGCACGACCTCGTCCGACATCTTCCCGCGCAACGCGAGTCCGAGCATTTTGAAATCGGATATCAACGACCAAAGTGGATACTTGAACGTGGCCGGGCGATTGTGCTCGATGAAAAAGTGGGCGATCCAGGCCGGCCCGTAGCCCATCA
>JAHZJA010001432.1 GCA_022601155.1 Deltaproteobacteria bacterium
AGGTCACGCAGACGATCCCCGTGTCATCCAGGCGCACGAAGCTCCCGGTGGGATCGCTCAGCGTCACGCCCTCCCACGCTTCGGTCGCGGTCAGGGTGTTGGTGGGCAAGCCAGGATCGTAGTCCGTACCATCGACGAACAGCTCACCACGCACCAACACCCCGCTGCCCTCCCATGTCTGCTCGAGCTTGTCGAGCGCATCGGGTGACAGGCCCAGCGCGGAGAAGTCGGTGACGGCCGCGTGGCACTCTTCGGCCACCGTGCCATCGGCACAGGTGGTCAGTTTTTGGTTGACCTCGCGTACGAACACCCCACCACACATAGGGAACGCGCAATCACGATAGTCGATATGGGTCACGATGTAATACGTCGACGTCGGCGGTGTGGCGACATCGGCCGCATCGCCGATGGCCCGTGACTCGAAGTCGGGCTCATTCGGCTGCTCGCCACAACCGACGGCGAGGGCAGCAAGGGAAACGACGGATATCAACGACTCGAAGGTACGCATGCGATCGCAGTTCTTTCTTGTTCGAAAGCGAGCCAGCCCCGAGCTTGGACAGCCCAGGTCACTCGCCAACACACTCCAAAGAGGCTACGGCCGTGGACCCGTCAACGCCCGGGTCGTCGCGGCAATCCATCCCCCGTTGACAGTGCGCCATCGCGTGGTTGCCACGCGATGGCGTTGAAACCCG
Source organism: Deltaproteobacteria bacterium (assembly GCA_022601155.1). Lineage (GTDB taxonomy): Bacteria > Myxococcota_A > Polyangia > Nannocystales > Nannocystaceae > Paraliomyxa. The sequence goes on from JAHZJA010001432.1 coordinate 693, forward strand.
ACCTCTCGGCCGCGGTTGCCAGGCGGTTCCCGGGTGTCTACGACGTCAGACTCAGGTGTGGACGATGGTATCGCCCTGGCGCCGCAGGTCGTCCTTGCGTGCGGCGTCGACCATGGTGTTGCGAACCCCGAGAGCCCGCTCCGAGGCCGGCGAGTCTGGCGTCGGCACACTGTTGACCGACACCCCGATGCCCCGCAGCGGCGCGGCCTCGCGGAACTCTTCGATGAGCTCCAGCACGTCACGATCGATATAGGTGGCGTGCGAGCCGTCGATCTCGACCACACTGTGATCGGGTAGCTCCTGCAGCGCTCGGTTGACGCTGGCCTTGTTGAGGAACGTGACGTTCTCGCTCAGCTCGATGTGGATGACCCGCTTGTCCTCATCTTCGGTCACCGCCTTGCTGTGCATGAAGTAGGGCGTCGCGAGGTTGGCCCGCAGGATGTAGAACACCGCGCAGGCCATCCCTATCGCCACTCCCTTGAGCAGGTCGGAGAACAAGATCGCGAGGATGGTGACCATGAACGGGATGAACTGCTCCCATCCGCGTCGGTACATCCGCACGAACAGCGACACCGGCGCCAGCTTGTAGCCCACGTGCAGCAGCACGGCGGCCAGAGCGGCCAACGGGATCTTCACCAGCAGCCACGGAACCGCGAGCACCGCGACCACCAGCAACACGCTGTGCAAGAACGCCGACATGCGCGTGCGACCACCCGACTGCACGTTGGCCGAGCCGCGCACGATCACCGCCGTCATCGGGATGCCGCCGATCATACCCGCGACGAAGTTACCGATGCCCTGTGCTCGGAGCTCGCGATTGGTGTTGGACGAGCGCTTGAACGGATCGAGCTTGTCGACCGCCTCGACGCACAGCAGCGTCTCGACGCTGCCGATCGCCGCGATGGTGGCGGCGATCGTATACACATCGGGGTTTTGCCACTGTGAGAAGTCGGGCAGGCGCAGCTGACTGAGCAGCCCCCCCTCGCCGAGGTTCACCAGCAGATCCCCAGTGTTGGCCAGGCTCGGCGCCAGCGAATAAAATGCCTCGTTGAGCAGGATGCCCAGCGTCACCACGACCAGCGGACCGGGCAGCCACCGCATCGACTGAAGCCGTCGACTGCGGGCCCACAGCACGACCACCAACAGACCCACCGCCGCGATGATCACCGCCCCGAGGTTGAAGTGCCCCAGCGCATACGGAATCTCGGTGAAGGTGTTGCGCCCATCGGGCTGCAAGAAGTCGAGGTCACCCTCGAAGTCGGCGTCGAAACCGACGGCGTGGGGAATCTGCTTGAGGATGAGGATGCAGCCGATGCCCGCGAGCAGCCCCTTGATGACGTTGGACGGGAAGTAGTAGGCGATGATCCCGGCCCGGATGACACCCAGACCGATCTGCATGATCCCCGACAGCGCGACGGCCATCAGGAAGACCTCGTAGCTGCCGAGGGTCTCGATGCCCGACAGCACGACCACCGTCAGCCCCGCCGCAGGGCCGCTGACCGACAGCGGCGAGCCCGACAACCACGACACCAACAGCCCGCCCACGATGCCGGTGATGAGCCCGGCCATGAGCGGCGCCCCGGAGGCCAGCGCGATACCCAAACACAGCGGCAGCGCGACCAGGAACACCACCACCGCGGCAGGGGCGTCGTGGCGAAGGTTGCGAAACGGCGAAAGGTCGGTTCGGGTCCCCGACGCAGACGGATGGCCGGACCCTTCGAGTAGCTTGCTGGTGGTTCCCATCGGTGACTGCGAACCGACTGGTCTAGCATCCCTCTGCGAGATTCTTGGCAATTTCGGGTAAATGGCGACGTTATGTCGGTGAATCGAGCATGACTGTGGGCCATTCAGCAAAGCGCATGGCGCGGGTTCGGACCCCAGCGTGATTCACGCGCTGACAACGGTCGCAAGGAACCCCGAGGCGAGCGGCATAGTCCAAGCATGAGACCTACGATCCCCAGATTGGGACTTGGCCTGCTGATCGTACTCGGGCCCGGCTGCGGCGACGACTCGACCAACGGAACCGGCGGCGCCTCTTCGACGACGGTCGCCTCGTCGTCCACGTCATCGACGGGGCCCAGCGGCAGCGGCAACGCCAGCAGCTCCGGCGCTCCCAACACATCTTCGTCCGGCGGCGGCGCCACGCAGGGCGCCGACACGACGGCAGGCACCACGGCGGCCACCGGCAGCGGCACGACGGAGCCGACCACGGGCAGCAGCTCCGGCGGCATGGGCAGTAGCTCCGGCGGACCCATGGGCTCGCTCGAAGGGATCATGTCGAGCTTGATGATCTTTCAGAACTGCCAGCCGATCGTCGGGCCCGATCCTGCGAACGTCACCTTCACCCTCGAGCTGCTCAACCCCGGGGCCGTCGCCGCGTCGGCCACCGTGGTGGACGCGGTGTTCTTGGATGCGGGGGGCGGGCAGGTCGGCACCATCGACGTGATGCCCAACGCCTTCGGCCCGGTGGGGCCGGGCGACAACACCATGCAGGCGGTGACCAAGGTCCCCGGGAGCCTCATGCCCGCCAACGGCTGCGGCGTGCTGTTGTGCAACAACAGCTACACCCTCGAGCTGACCCTCGATGTGGACGGCGGCGAGCTCGTCGTGCAAGACACCGCGACGGCCGACTGCGTGTTCTGAGCGCGGCGGGTCAGCCGAACCGGGCCACGAGGTGCTCGACGATCTTCGCCCCCGCGGTGCCGTCCCCGAAGGGATTGTGGGCCCCCGCCATCGCGTCGTAGGCAGCCCGATCGGTCAGCAGCGCCGACGCGTGCTCCAGTACCCGCTGGGTCTGGGTGCCCACCAGCCGGGCGCACCCAGCCTCGACGGCTTCGGGCCGCTCGGTCCGCTCGCGCAGCACCAGCACGGGCTTGCCCAGCGATGGCGCCTCTTCTTGGATGCCCCCCGAGTCGGACACGATGAAGTACGCCTGCCGCATCGCTTGCACGAACTGCGGGTAGCCGAGGGGAGGCTCGAGCTCGATCCGGGGGTGATCGTCGAGCCGAGGGAGCACCGTGGCTCGTACCCGGGGGGACAGGTGCACGGGAAACCGAACCGTCACGTCGTCGAAGCGATCGACCAGTGCCCGCAGAGCGGCACAGATCCGATCCATGGGCTCCCCGTGGTTCTCCCGACGATGCGCGGTGACCAGAATCTGCCGACCCGTCGTGGCCGCGGGCGGCGGGAGCGTGGCGAGGGTGTGCTGCAGGGCATCGATGGCCGTGTTGCCCGTGATGTGGATGCGCGCGGCGTCGATGCCCTCACGGCGAAGGTTGTCGCGAGCACCAACGGTGGGGGCAAAGTGCAGGTCGGCCAGCTGCGCGGTGAGACAGCGGTTGAGCTCCTCGGGAAACGGCTGCTGGCGATCGTAGGTGCGAAGCCCCGCCTCCACGTGCGCAACCGGGACCCGCTGGTAGGAGGCGGCCAGCGCCCCACACATGGCCGTGGTGGTGTCGCCCTGCACCACCACGCACGCCGGCCGTAGCTCCGCGATGGTGCGGGCCAGCCCCGTGAGCGCGGCCGCAGTGACCTCGGCCAGGCCCTGATCCTCGCGCATGATGTCCAGATCGGCGACGACCGGGAGTCCAAAGTGCTCGATCATCGGGTCGAGCATCTCCCGATGCTGACGGGTCCGGACCACCGCGACCTCCATCCGCCGGTCGGCCGCGGCTGCGAGCGCCACGGGAGCGAGCTTGATCGCCTCGGGGCGGGTACCGATGACGATCATCAGCATCGAGGGGCGTGTTGTGGGCATCGACCGCGCGGCGCGACGATAGCAACGACCGATGGAGGTGCCACGCGGCCGACGGAAAGTGGCATCCTCGCGCGGGTGACAACCCGAGCCACGGCCCGCGGTCGGCCGGCAACCCTCCTGGCCTTGGCCGTCGCGGCGGGATGTTCGAGTCTGCCGACGCCGCCCCGCGGCGCCCTCGCGCAGGACCAGCCCAGCGCCACTGCGGCCGTCACCCTGGAGTCGCTCGCGTGGCTGGCCGGTACCTGGGCCACCGACGCGCCCGACGGACCGCACACCGAAGAGCACTGGCTGGCCCCCGCCGGGGGCACCATGGTCGGGGTCAGCCGGACGGTGGCCGACGGCCGCACGGTGTTCTTCGAGTTCCTGCGGATCGTGGCCGACGACGAGGGCATCGGCTATCTCGCGAGCCCGCTGGGGCGGGACCCACCCACGCGCTTCGCGGTCCAGAGCGCCGGACCCAACACGGTGACCTTCATCAATCCCGGGCACGACTTTCCGCAGCGCATCGAGTACCGACGCGATGGAGACCGGCTGTACGCGCGCGTCGGCGACCACGACGGCGACCGCCCCAAGGAGTCGACATGGTCGATGAGACGGGTCGCGATCCCCTGAGCCGTCCCGATCAGGAATTGGCTCCGGGTGGGCCTGGCGCAACCTCCCCCCACTGGCGTCGTCCAGGGAATAGCCACGCCCGACCCTCCGTTGGGGGAGCGTCACACGCGCGGTCAGATCGACCCACCCGGGTGCGCGTTCTCCCCTCCCACGGCCAACAAACCGCGTTGGCTGTGGTCCCTCCCCCTGACGCCAGCCTCACCTCCGGTCCACACTGTCGCTCCCGCACCGCCCGCCCCTCATGTCTTCGGATCTCGTCACCCTCGTATCGCGCTGGACCCGCAGCACCAACCGCCGCGTGGTCCTCGAAGAGGGATTGCGTGGGCTGGGCTGGATCGCCATCGCCGGGGTGATCGCGGCCGCCATCCATCGGCTACCCGCGCTGTTGGGACGACTGCACGTGTCGTGGCCCGACTGGCTGCCCGGCGAGCCCACCATGGCCACCCTCGCGTACGGGCTCGGCTCGGTGGCGTTGGTGCTCGTCGCCGTCCGGATGATCGTGCGGATCCGACGACGCCGCATCGATGCGCTGGGCATGGCCCGACGCATCGACGAGCAACAGGGCACCCCCGATCTACTGGCCACCGCCCTCGCGGTCGAGGCTGGCACA
>JAHZJA010001433.1 GCA_022601155.1 Deltaproteobacteria bacterium
CGAGCACGGCATGCTCGACGAAGGCCTCGATCCCGCGTCCCCCTACGACGCGTCGCTCACCGGCCTCCCGGTGTTGGCACTGACCGACCTGGGCTGGTACCGGAGCGCGCAGCACCAAGCCGCCTGGCTCCGGGTGGGGCGGCACCTTCGGCGCGCGGGTGAGCGCCTGCACGCACTGGTCCCCGTCCCGCCCGCGCGCTGGACCTCGGCCCTGGCACGCACCTGGTCTCCGCTGGCCTGGGAGCGGCCGGCCCCCGACGACGGCATGCCGCTCGACGAGCCTGCACGAGCCCGCCGCGCGTCGCGGCTGCTCGACCTGGCGGCCTGCGCCCACCGCCTGGAGCCGGGCCTGCTGCGAGCGCTGCGGCAGCTGCTCCCGCGGCACGAGGCCAACGTCGGCACCGAGGCCGACGCGTGGATGCACGGCGACATGGCGAGCCGTTTTCCCACCGCGACGGCCGTGCGCGGCGAGCAAGCCCAGGCCCGACGTGCCCGTGCAACGCGGCGAGACGCCGCCGTGCGAGACCGCCTGCTCGGCGCGCTTCGGTCGTGGCACTGGCATCGCGACCAGGGCCCCGAGGTGTGGCACGCCGAGGCGCTCGCGCTGGAGCGCACCCGGCCGGGCACGCTCGACCCGGCTCAACGCGAGCGCGCCGTGCGGTTCGTGCAGCGGCTGGGGACCCACGCGCTGGCCTCGCTGCACCGTCCGGGCGCCAGCGCCGAGCAGAGCCAGCTACGCCGCTGGCTCGACTACCTGGGCGGTCGAGCCCCTCGCGCGCTGTGGGGTTCGGCGTCCGCCGGGGGGCGGGCGCTGCAGCTGGCGTGGTGGGCCACCCACGACGACGACGATCCGCCACCGCAGGCCGACCCTCGGCTGCGCGCCGCCGTCCGCCGCGAGGCGAGCGAGGGCCTCCATCGCGTCGAGCTGCGACAGGCCGGCCGAGCGTTGGCCCTCGACGACTCCCCGCCCGGTAGCCCCGTCGCCACGCTCGAGGCATCACGCCCGGCAATCTACGTGGTCGACGATCGTGGGTCTCATCCGCTCTCGCGAGCAGACCAAGAGGGATTCGATGCTCCGCCCGAAGGTGAGCTCGAGATCCGCACCGACCGGTCCACGCTCCGACTGGAGCCCCTGCGGCAGCCGTCGTGGGCGGCCGCGGTCGGCCGCGACCGGTACGGGTTGTGGGCGGACCTGGCGCTCGGAGAAGTGATGCACCGCATGCGCTGGATTCCGCCGGGATGCTTCACGATGGGCTCACCCGACGATGAGCCTGAGCGATTGGACCAGGAAGGTCCTCGACACGACGTGACGATCTCGCGAGGGCTGTGGCTGGGTGCGACCCCCGTGACGCAGTCGCTGTGGGAGGCGGTGACGGGCACCAACCCGAGCCTGTTACGAAGTCCGGAAAGACCGGTGGAGTACGTGAGTTGGGATGATTGCCAGACCACGCTGGTCGACCGGCTCAACGAGCGCATCCCCAGCGACCACGGGGAGGCATTCCGGCTGCCCACAGAGGCGGAGTGGGAGTATGCCTGCCGAGCAGGCACCGACACGGCGACGTACGCAGGCCCCATCGAACTTCTCGGCGAACGCAACGCCCCCGTACTCGACCCCATCGCTTGGTACGGGGGTAACAGCGGCGTCGATTTCGACCTCGACAACGGCCACGACTCCTCGGACTGGAAGGAGAAGCAGTACGAGCACCAGAAAGCTGGCACCCGTCGCGTTGGCTGCAAGCGCCCCAACAGATGGGGGCTGCACGACATGCTGGGCAACGTGTGGGAATGGTGCCTGGATGGACAGCGTAACTTCGACAGCACGCCACAGCAGGACCCACTAGGCTCTATGCAGACGGGCGACCTCCGGGTCTCCCGGGGGGGTTCCTGGTACTCCGATGCCAGGTTCGTGCGTGCGGCGTACCGCCCCGCGGATCACCCGGGCGTTCGCGGCGACGACCTGGGGCTCCGCCTGGCCCGAGGTCAGGATGTCCGGACGGACCCAGGCCCGGAGGGCGGGGCGTGAGTGGGCGTGGAGCATGGCAAGCGAGCGCAGGCGGAGCCGCGAGCGGCCCTGCTCCATGCCCATTCACGCAGGCGCGAAGCGCCACGCCCGATCGCGCCTTTTCCGCCATCTAGAGTCCTCGACATGCGTCTCCGCTTCTTCACCATCCCCGTGTTCGACAGCGACGCCGCCCAAGCCGAGCTCGACAGGTTCTTGGCCACGCACCGCATCGTCACCATCGACCGCGAGCTCATCGCCGAAGGCCTGCGTAGCGCATGGGCCATCTGCGTCGCCCACCACGTCAGCTCCGCCACCGCCACCGCCAATGGAACCCCCAACGCAAGCTCTGCCGCCAAGACCAAGCGCCGCCAGGCCGTGGACTATCGCGAGGTCCTCAACGCCGCGGACTTCCGCGTGTTCGCCCGGCTGCGAACGCTTCGCAAGACCGTCGCCACCCGTGACGAGGTTCCGGCCTACGCCGTGTTCACCAACGAACTGCTGGCCGCCATGATCACCGAGCGCGTGCGTACCCTCGAGGACCTGCGTCGCACCCATGGCGTGCGCGACGCCCGCATCGACAAGTACGGCGAGGCCTTCGTCTCCGCCCTCGGCCAAGATGTCGCCGACCCCATCGGCCCTACCGACGACGAGGCCCCCGATGCGCCGTAGTCGCGTCTCGTTGGAGCAGATCACGTCGCTCGACACGCTGACGGGCGCGTTTTGGCGGGCGGCTCGGGGCAAGCGTCAACGCCCCGACGTGGCCCGCTTTGCGGCCGACCTCGACGGCGAGCTGTTGCGTCTACGCGCCGGTGTCATGTCCGGCACCATCGAGCTGGGCCAGATGCGATCCTTCACGATCCGCGACCCCAAACCGCGCCGAATCCACGCTCCCTGCTTTCGCGAGCGGGTGCTCCACCACGCCCTCATGGCGCACGTGGGGCCAGTGCTCGACCGCAGCCTGGTGGACGACACCTTCGCGTGTAGGCCCGGCAAGGGGACCTTGGCCGCGGTCCATCGAGCCCAGCATCACCTGCGACGCTACCGGTGGTACGTCCAGATCGACGTCCGGGCTTACTTCGCCAGCATCGATCACCACGTGCTGTGCCTCGCCCTGCGTCGCAAGCTGCGAGACGGCGGCGTCGTGGCACTGTGCGACGACATCGTCCGCGCCTACGAGGCCAGCCCCGGTCGCGGGTTGCCCATCGGCGCCCTGACCTCGCAGCACTTCGCCAACTACTATCTGGGGCCTTTGGACCGCTGGGTTCTCGAGCAACAGCGCGTCGCGGGCATGGTGCGCTACATGGACGACGTGCTCGCCTGGTGCCACGATCGCCAGCACGCGCGTGAGGTCTTGGCCGGGCTGCACGAGTTCGCGGGTAGCTCGCTGCGGCTCGAGCTCAAGCCGGGGCAGATCCAGCGTAGCGAGCGGGGGGTGTCTTTTCTCGGGTTCGGAATCCTGCCCGGGATGATACGCCTGTCCCGGCGACGGCGGAGGCGCTACGTCCGGGCCCGTCGCGGCATCGAAGCCGCGTATCGGGCTGGGCTCGTCGATGGCAATGCCCTGCAAGCAGGCTACGCAGCCACCCTGGTCACCACCGCCCACGCCGATGCCCGGCGCTGGCGAGCCGAGCAACTGCGCCGAGAACCAGCGGTGGACGCATGAGCCCACCCGTCGCTACGATCGCAGGCGGTGCGGGGCAAACGGGCGACAACCGGGTCAACCGTGGTGGGAGCTGGAACGACAACGCCAGGAACGTGCGCGCGGCGTACCGCAACGCGAACTCTCCCGACAACCGCAACAACGACCAGGGGCTCCGCCTGGCCCGAGCGCAGGTGCGTGCCGGATGGCGCGTTCCTGATCCGCCCCAACACCAGACCGCAGGGCCTCGGCCCCGCGGCGAACAGCCAACGGACGCGGTCGTGCTCGTAGCCGGGGTGGATGCCCAGGCGAGCGCTCGGCGGCGCTCCGCTTTTTTCCTGTCGAGCTGACCGATGGCGGCCGATGGACGCTGGCACCCCCTCATTGACGGCTGCCCCCCGCGATGGGCGACCGAGTGGGGGCAGGACCGGTTTGGGGTGTTCGTGGGGTTTTCCGTCGGCGACGTAGAGCAGCGGATGCGGTGGACTCCCGCGGGGACGTTCATGATGGGGTCGCCGGAGCAGGAGGTGGGGCCCCTCCAGAACGAGCGACCGCAGCATCTCGTGACGATTTCGCAGGGGTTCTGGCTCGGCGACGCCCCCGTCACGCAGGCGCTGTGGACCGCCGTCATGGGTGACAACCCCAGCGCTGCCAAGGGCGATGACCGGCCGGTCGAGAACGTGAGCTGGGACGACGGCCAGCGGTTGTGTGCCGCTCTCGAGGACCACGTCCCGGGCCTTGGGGCTCGGCTGCCCACCGAGGCGCAGTGGGAGTACGCTTGTCGGGCGGGGACGACCCAAGCGACCTACGCGGGCGACCTCGAGGACGACCGCCGCGCGGCGGTGCTGGATGACATCGCTTGGTACAGCGCCAACGCCGAGGGCACCACCCATCCTGTGAAACACAAGCGCCCCAACGACTGGGGGCTGTACGACATGCTCGGCAATGTGTGGGAGTGGTGCCTGGACGGGCAACGTCTGTACGCCAGCAGCCCACAGCGGGACCCGCTAGGACCTATGCAGACGGGCGCCTACCGGGTCCGCCGTGGTGGGAGCTGGAACAACAACGCCGGGGGCGTGCGCGCGGCATACCGCAACGCCAACTTTCCCGACGTCCGCTACGTCTCCCTGGGGCTCCGGCTGGTCCGAGATCAGGAAGGGCCTGCTGCGGGCGCAGCTGGCCAACCAGCCAAGAGGCGGACGTAGCCAGCGACGGGAGGAAGCGACGACGGAGTGTCGCGCCGTCGCGGGCGAAGCCCGCCTCCCCGAAATTTTCGAATTTCGGCAATGGCGAAGAACTCGCCGATCGCGAGGTCTCGCCACTCGAGCCCACGCCCACGGGCCGTCCTCGAACCCGTGACCAACGCGGCAGACCGCCCACTTGTGCACCGTGGCCTCACCGGGTCCCGCGACCTCACCTCCAACAATCGACAGGTTTCCCTCGGCCTCGCCCACGAACTGGGCAAGCGCCGAGTGAGGACCGTCCCAGGGCTCCGCTCGGTCTCACGACGACGAGGTCGACGGCAATCCCATGGACAAGAAACGAATCATCATCCCCGCGACGGCCGCAATCGGCCTGCTCCTGACCGCTTGCGCCGACCCCATCGTTGGTGAGTGGGAGCTTCGCTCGCTCAATGGGCAACGCTGGCCAGACGTCTACAACTACGACGGCTGCACGTACCGAGCCACCATGGAGGCCGACGTCGACGAAGACCTCGACGTTCGCCTCGTCCAGACCTACACCAACAGCGGCGACTGCGACGGGTACGACGGCGTCTACACCTATATCTACTCCGGGGACGTCGACGTCGAGGACAAGCGCAAGAAGTACGAAATCACCCTGTTCGCCGACTACGACTCGCTGCTGCTTGACTGCAAGCTCGACAAACGCAAGGACGAGCTGGAGTGCGACGACATCGAGCACAACGACCAGTACAAGTGGGAACGCAAGTAGGCTGCCATGATCATCGTGACAGGATCGATGAGGTCCGGGACGTCCATGTGGATGCAGATTCTCGCGGCGGCCGGGTTTCCCGTGGTTGGCGAGGCGTTTCTCGGGAAGTGGGAGGACTCGATCCGCGATGCGAATCCGCGGGGCTTCTTCGAGTCGCCGTTTCGGCGCGGGATCTACCATGCCACCAATCCTGACGACGATGGCAGGTTCCTGTTTCCCCAGAGCGTTCGACGCCACGCGGTCAAGATCTTCGTGCCGGGCCTGGTGCGGACCGACTATGCGTTCATCGACCATGTCGTCGCTACGATGCGGCACTGGCGGGAGTACGTCGGGTCGCTCGAGCGCCTGCACCGGATGGAGGATGCGTACCTGCGCAACCATCCGCAAGAAGGGCAGCAGCGGCCCGAGCGGAGCTCGCTGCCGGCCTGGCTCGAGTGGTGGCAGCTCCACTACGATCTCATTCGCGACGTGGCGACCCGCCGCTATCGCTTTCACATGCAGACGTATGAGAGCTTGCTGGAGGATCCTGAGCGGAGCCTCGGCAAGGTGATCGCGTGGCTTGGGGGTGGTGATATTGCGGCCGCCGTCGCGGCGGTGGAGCCGGGGCTGCAGACTCAGCGTGACAGGTCGGGGGCTGGTGCTTCCGATTGCGAGGTCTCGGAGATTCTCGATGAGCTGTACGACACGGTGCATCGCGACAGGTCCATGTCGAAGGGCTTCATCGACAAGCTCAATGCTACGCAGCGGCAAGTGGAGGAGTTGGTCGCGGCCCGTCGGGGCCCCACTATCTCACCTTCGATAATCGACAAGGTTTCAGTCGTCCCGACCACGTAGTCGGTGAGTACCCAGGAACGCCTCTTTCGCCGCGTTGCTTGGTCTCACGACAACCAAATCGAGAGGAACAACATGCATCGCATCATCCCCATCGTATCCATCGCCGCCCTGACGGCGCTGTCCGGCGTCCTCGCCTGCGACGCCGAGCCCGAGGTCGAGCCACGGGCTGCAGCCGAGCCCCCGGCCGAGATCACCGACTCGCGCGGTCAGGTCCTGAAACTCCAGGGACCCGCGCAGTACGAGATCATCGAGACCGACTCGATTCCCACGGTCGTTCAGGAAGAAGCCACGGAGCCGACTCGTCCCCTCACCCGCGAACAGCTCGCCAACGACCTGCGCGGGGTTCGACTGGTCGATGGCCACGAGTATCGGGTCGAGCAGCCCGACTACGCCATGGCCGACCGCATCCTGGCCGGGATGCAGGGGCGCCTCGACACCCTGCCGAGCAACGCAGAAGCCATCGACGAACTCACCGCGCAGGAGCCCCGGGGTGTCAACGGCTCCGACAACCGCATCTATAAGAGCAACAATTTCAGCTACCCGTATCGCCCGCTGGTCTTCAGCGAGGTCGGCTGCTCGGGGACCATGATCGGCCCCCACACGATGGTGACCGCCGCCCACTGCGTCTACAACACCGGGAACAACTCCTGGCTGAAGGTCTGGGACACCGCTCAGGGCCAGGAACGTTGGCCTCGCTTCGCGACCGGCGTCGACGGACGCGACGCCAACCCCGTCCCCAACGGCTGGCGCCAGTGCTACGACGTCACGGTCCCCGGCGGCTGGGTTTCGAAGAGCAGCAACAACCTGGCTTCCGCCTCCCAGTACGACTACGCCGTCGTCGACTTCTACAGCCGCTGCGGCGACCGGCCTGGCGACCAGTCGGGCTGGCTGGGCACCATGGTGGCCAGCGAAGGGACCATCGAGTCCGAGGGCCACTACCTGTACGGGTACCCGCAGTTCACCCATGGTGTGTTGCGCTACACCAGCTCGCCCCCCAACATGGAGGCCGAGATCTGGGGCATGTCCCGCTCCCCCGGCCAGCTCTACATCAACTCGCCGTCCTGGCAGCTCAAGTACAACCACGACACCAGCGGTGGTCAGAGCGGCATGGGCACCTGGTACGTCGAGGACGGTACGGGCTGGGTCCGCTTGGACGGGATTCACCGCGGTGACGCAGGCTCGTACAATATTGGGCGTCGGTGGGACTGGACCGTGCGCAACTTCGTGGAAGCGTATTCGCTGTTCCCGTCCACCTGAGCGCCCTCCTCGCGCGGGACCGATGGTTCCTACCCCACCACGTGGTCACTCGCGTGGTGGGGTTGCGGCGGGCCGATGTCTCGTCATTCGCATTGTCGGGCCTCCTCCTATTCATATCCTCTCCAGCGATCTCCACAGAGCCCGACGTCTCACCGCTCATCGGAGGCCCGCGTATTGATGACGATCAGAAGTCGGCACTCGTACGCATCGCCGACCGCTGCACCGGGACGCCCGCCCCCCCCCGAGGTCGTGGGTCTGCGCCGGTCACTCCGGGAAGACGTCGAGTGAGCAGGAGCCGTTCGGACTATGGCGTGCGTCGTCCACCCCTACACGGGGTCGTTGATGGGACACGACCTCGCGGCCTGTGTGCTTGGCAGCGCCGTGGAAGTTCAGCCGACCCGATTGCTGCGGGGACCTCGTCGGCTCCGTCGAGGCGGGCACGTCAACGTTTTTGGTGGGGTGTGGCCGCACAGGCCCCGATGAGACGGCGAGTTCAAGCACGCTGTGTGGTACGAGGTTCGAAGCCGAGGGCGCGAGTGGCTGATCGGTGGGGCCGACGCCGGGACCTGCGCCCGCAATTCCGGGACCCCGCGCTCGTGCAGGGCGAGGATGGAGATTGGTGGGTTCTCGGGGCGCGGCCTTCCGACCTTCAGCCACGCTCGCGCCAGTACCCATCCCGCCGTCGAGTATGCGCCACGGCCCAAACGTTGGCTCTGTCTTGCTCGACGCTGAACGGCAGCTGATACGGAAACCGCCGAAGGTTGAACACGCGATACCGCAAACCGTCTGCCAGCAACGGCCAGGCAAGCGGTCGCTCCTCGATCCAACGCAAGCCGTCCTGGACCTCCAGCACCAGCTCGTCCCCGAGCCCTGGTTCGCGTGCGTCGTACCAGGCTGCCGCCTCATCCAACTCGTCGAGTGCGAGCGGGTGAATCCAGAGTTTCACGACGAACGGCGGGCGGCTCGGCGCTGAGCAATGGCTTGCTCGAACTCGATCCGATCCAACATTCGGACCTCACCTGCGTCGGCCTGTGCCCGTCGCCGGTCGAGTTCCGCCACCAGCTCTGCATCGTCGCTCGGGTCGCCATCTTGCTCGTCGAGGCTATGCAGCAGCTCCCGGGCGAATCGAGCTCGCTCGTTGGATGGCAGATCCAGAACGGCGCCGAGCAGTTCCTGCGAGGTCATGACAGGATCAGCGTAGCACCGGCTATGGGTGGCTCCAGTCATGCGTTCGCCGACCCGGGGTGCACGGCGAGACAACACCACGGAGACCCTCGGACGGCCTTCAGCGAGGGTGGCGCGAATGCCAATCGCCGGTGCCGCATCGGTGCCACGACTCGACGGGACTGCACGGCACACCGCGGCCCCACCCGGCGCCCAACGGCACAACGAAGTCCGGGGAATCGACTGTCATTCCAAGCATCTGCGCACCCAACTCCGCGTCACCATTGGAGTTTCGCAGCACCTGGCTCAACGAGTTCGATCCCCCTTTCCTCCACCAAGATTCGGCCTCGTAGGACCCCCTACGGGGCCGAATCCGTTTTTGGGCCCTCCGATGTGCCCAAAATGTGCCCAAGCGCGGCGATCCCGTCGTCCAAAACGGACGGTGCGAGGTGCATGTAGCGCTGGGTCGTCGAGAGATCTGCGTGCCCGGCCAGGGCTTGGATCGTCGTCGCCGGGACGCCCTTCACTGCTGCGGCCCATGACATTCGGCAGCGAACGCGTCTCAACTGCGCGCTCCATGGGATCATTGAAGAATTGGCTGCGGTGCCCGCCCTCGTACAGCCTCCGCCCTCGCATGCGTTCCCAGGCCCGCCAGCACTACGATCACCGGATCCGCCAAGCCATCGTCGCCACTGGCAACCCTCGGCTGTTCCCCCACCTCCGCATACCCGCCTCCACCGCTCGGACTTGGATCAGCCGCGGGTGTCCTCCGGTTGTATCGAACTCGGCCGCTCAGGACCGGCTGGGGGTCCTTCAGGCCGAGAACGCAGCGCTCCGGGCCCGAGCTGCTTTCTACTTTGCGTTGGCCTCCGTGCTCCTCGTCGTCCTCCGTACGTTCAAGCCCCGGTTCCGCTACGACCGGGTTCCAACCGCCGGGGACAAAGCCAACCTGCTCCGAGCCATCGACTTCGCTGCTCGAAGCGTTCCCCTGGCGAGGATTCTGGGGCTCATCGATCTCTCGGAGTCGCGACTCCACGCCTGGCGGAGGCGTCGCCTTCGCTGCCAACTCGATGACCGGGACAGTTGTCCGCGTACCCGACCCGCCAGCCTCACTCCCGAAGAGGTCCAGCAGATCAAGGGCCACGTTCTCGACCCCG
>JAHZJA010001434.1 GCA_022601155.1 Deltaproteobacteria bacterium
CGTGGTGGCGAACGCTCGCGGCCTCGAAGGCCCCGCACCTCCGCTTCCGTACTCAGCCGGGCTCCGTCTTCCGCGGTGGCGAGCGCGGGCTGCCCGTCGGCCCTGCACTTGCGCCTTCCGTGATCAGCCGGGCTCCGCCTTTCGGGGTGGGAGCGCCAGCAGCCCAGCGGACCCGCACTTCCGCTTCCGTACTCAGCCGGGCTCCGCCTTTCGGGGTGGGAGCACGGGCTTCCGCTTCCGTGATCAGCCGGGCGCCGCCTTGGGGGTGGTGAGCGCTCGCAACCCTTCGGCCCAGCGCTCGAAGTCCATGCTCACGCTTTGGTGCAGCGATGCCGAGGTCGCCAGCACCTTCAGCTCGGCCTCGACCAATTGCCGTCCGCGGCGGATCCGAGTCTTGGCCGTGCCCAGCGGTACCTCGAGCACTTCGGCCAGGCGCGCGGCGCTGTACCCCTCCCAGTACACCAGCTCCAGCGCCACCTGGTACTCCACCGGGATCTGCCGCAGCGCCGCCAGCAGCAGCCGCTGCTCGTCCTGGCTGGCAGCGACCTGGCTGGGCGAGGGATCGAGATCGGCGACCGACACGGTGCCGAAGTCCAGCCGCGCCCGTTCACCGCGTCGACGATCGTAGTGCTTGTACAGCTGACGAAAAGCGATCCCCAGCAGGTAGTTGCGAAACCGATCGCCGCCGCGTACCCGCTCGCGCCCCTCGACGCACGCCAGGAACGTGCGTTGGATCAGATCGGGCTGCTCGTCGGCACTCACCTTGTTGACGAAGAACCGCACCACCACGTCGTAGTGACGGCGGAACAGCGCAGCACCGGCCTCCCGGTCTCCGTCTCGCCAGCGTGCAAGGAGGGCCGCGTCGTCTTGGGAGTGCTCCATGCCAGGCCTCGATCGTAGCAGGCCGAGGCATCCGGTATCCTGTGTACGGGATGCAAACTCCGCTCGATCCCACCGTGCCCGTCGCGACCAAGAGCGGCGCGCTCAAGCTCATGGTCGTTCGCGACCAACGGGTGGAGTGGCAGGCACTGCAGGCGCCCTGCCGGGTGGTGGTGGGGCGAGCACCACAGTGTGACCTGACGGTGGACGACCCCAGCCTCTCGCGGCGCCATGCCGTCCTGGAGCTGGATGACCAGGGGGCTCGCGTGACCGATCTGGGCAGCTCCAACGGCACCTCGCTGGCAGGCACGCGGCTGCCCCCGAACGAACCGCGCCCGGTCGCCCTGGACGAACTCATCGAGATCGGCGCCACCGTCATGGTCCTGCGCCGCGTGCAGCAGGACGAAGCCGCTGCCCGATCGCCCTATGCGCGCGTCCGCGCGCTGGCCCGGCAAGCCGCCGCCGAGCGCATGCACGTGTGTCTTCTAGGGGAAGCGGGCACGGGCAAGCGCACGATCGCCGAGCTCATCCACCGCGAGTCCGGGGTGGCCACCCCGCTGCGCGCGTTGGCGGCCGCTCAGCTCGACGTCACGCAAATACAGTCGCTCGTCACCGACGAGCCCACCGTGCTGCTGCACCTCACCGAGACACCGCGTGCGCTCCACGCCGCCCTCGCCGACGCGATCGAGGCTCGTCGTGCGCGGCTGTTGCTGACTACCCGCGTCGAACCATCGAGCTTGCTCCGCGGCCGCCACATCGAGCCCGCCCTCGTCTCGGCCTGTGACGCTCTGACGCTCGTGGTGCCGCCCCTTCGAGTGTGTGGCGAGGAGCTGACCACGCTCGCCGCGGAGGTTGCCACCACGGTCGGGCGCGCCGCCAGCCCGCCTCGTGAGCTTCGGCTGACCGAGCGGGCGAACGCGTGGCTGATGGCGCGGGCGTGGCTGGACAACCTCCGCGAGCTGCGTCAGACCATCGAGCGGGCGGCACGACTCACCGACGGGCCAACCCTGGACCAGCCCCACCTGGACAATGACTACCGCGAGCTGTCGCATGAGGACCGGGAGCGCCAGCGCATCCTCGATGCGCTGACCACATGCGCGGGCAACCAGACCGCCGCCGCCCGCATGCTCAAGATGTCGCGACGCTCGCTGGTCTACCGCCTCGACAAGTACGGCATCGCGCGGCCACGCAAAGACGGCTGACGCACCCCGGTTGCCGCGCGATCCGAGATCCGTCCGCGCGTGGCGAAGACCTCCTCGGTGCAGCACGTCACGCCCGCGAGTCCATGGCACCGCGACCGGCACGGCGAACATCTGCCACCATCCTGCGCCCACGGGTCGGGAGGTGGGCCGGCGTGGCGGCTCACGGTTGTTGCGAAACGTCACATCCTTCGTTTCCCACGATGTTCAGTCGCAGCTGAATGGCTTTCCTCGACATGGGCACTGCCCCTTCGAGAACGCCATGAAAGACCCCGCCAACAACCCCCGGTCGACTGCCCTGCTCTGCTCTGCTCTGGCCTTGGCTGGCCTCAGTGGATGTATCGAGCTCGACGCTACGCAGAGCGAGGAGCAGCTGTCGCTATCCCATGAGACCGAGGAGATCGTCGACAACCTCGAGGCCGCGGGCATGCCCGAGGCCGAGGTCGAGGTGCGAGATGATGGCACGGTCATCCTCGGCGGCGACGCGGTCGTGAGCCTACAGGCGTCACGCGAGATGGCGGGCGCCCGCGCCGTGCCGTCCCTCGACGGCCACGAGTTCCGGCAGCACGCCACCCACAACCTGCTCAGCGACTCGATCGAGGTCATCTGCCTGGTCGAGTCCAGCGCCTACACGGGTGTCCTCAGCGATGGCCTCGACAGCGCGATCGAGCGCTACAACGAGCTGAACCTGTCGTTCACCTTCGAGCGGGGCGATGCCGGATCTTGTGACGCGATCATCAACCTGCATACTCGGGGGGGCTACACGGCCATCGCCGGGTTCCCCGCCAACGGCCAACCCTTCGAGCACCTGTCGATGGCCACTGGCATCGCGAACCTCGGGGAGGATGTGACCCGCCACGTGCTCATGCACGAGCTCGGCCACACCATCGGGCTTCGGCACACCGACTACTACGATCGCGGGATCAGCTGCCCCCAAGGCGGCGACGAATCGGACCTCTCGCACGGAGCCAACCATATCGAAGGAACCCCGACGACGGCGATCATGGGCGGCTCTGTCCTGAACGCTTGCTATAGCTCCGCCTCCGACGGGCTGTGGACGCTCTCCGACCTGCAGGCACTGGCAACCCTGTACGGGACCGGAGCTCCAGCCGGCCCGAACACGTGCATCGACGCGTGCGGCAGCAACGCGGGGAGCTGCTGGTGCGACGACCAGTGCGAGTTCTACGGCGACTGCTGCGAGGACAAGGTCGTCGTGTGCGAGGAGGGCCAGGGCGGTGACCCGGAGATCCCCGAAGGCGACGGTCACTTCGCCGAAGGGAGCTTCTGCGACCTGTACAACGGCGAGTCGATCACGCTCCACGGTACCCACGGTCGCTTCGTCAGCAGCGGGGGCCTCGCCAGTGGCGGCAGCCTCACGCAGGTCATCACCGCTGGCACCGACGAGCAGTTCGAGGTCACGTGCAGGTCGGGCACCAAGGTCACGCTCCAGACCAGCAACGGTCAGTTCCTCGATGCGCTCGGCGACACCGGGCCGTCGAGCATCGGTCAGCACGCCGACCTCGGCTCCAACAGGGCGTGGGTCCCCGAGCAGCAGAGCGACGGGCGCTGGGCGTTCCGCAGCTTCGGCGGACTGCACATCCGGGCCCGGCCCAGCGGGGCCAACTACGTCGTCGATCTGTACGGCGGCGCCGTTGGTACCTGGAAGCACTTCACCGTCGCCATCTCGTGAGTGCGATGGCCTTCACCGCCGCGCGGTGCCATTAGGGTAAATCAGCCGCGGTTCGGTGCGACCGGACGGCGGCTGGTTCGATTGCGATTGGCGGTCTCGTGCGAGGTATCCTTCCGCCGGGGCGCAACGCCGCACGGGCACTCAGCGTGTGGGCATGAAGACGCCCGACCCGTCGCCCGAGGGATCGGATGGGCTGTCGCGATCCGCGGTGGGACGAGCGGGCAAGAAGATCCGAGCCGGGGTCGAGAGGAAGACCTCTTCGCTCGCGGCCGGGGCCTTGGGGTGGGCCGGCATGAACGCGGTCGCGTCCGCGTGGTGCGGCGCCCCCTTCATCAACGCGCTGGCATCCGTTGGCGCCGGCTTGTCCAGGAAGACCCGCGTTCGCGGGGTCGCCAGCAGCACCCCGGGTCGTAGGGACGGCCGTCCGGATGCCGACCGCCTCACGGGCAAGGGCGGCTCGACGACGGCCTCGACTGGGAGCAGGTCGGGGGTCACGGTGACCCGCGCCCTCGGCTCGATCTCCACGGATGCACGCCACGGGTGGTAGCCCGGCGCGGTGACCTGGATGCGATGCTCTCCCGCTGGAACGAGGACCTCGACGGGAGCACCTCCGTGAAACGCTCCGTCGATGTCGACACGGGCTCCGGCCACGGCCTTCACCTCGACCACGGCGGGTGCGGCAGCGTCGTCATCGTCGAGCGACGGTGCCCCCTGAACCACCGCGTGGGGCAGCATCCATGCCAGCCCCACCAACGCGAAGCTCCAGCGTGAGACGCGGTTGGGTGTGAAGCGAAGACCCTGGGTGTCGTGTCGCATCGCCCCACGATCATGGACCAAGACGAGCGCCAGTGGGGTGTCAATCATGCGCCAACGACGGCTCTTGATGCGTCATGGGTCACGTTATCGGCACTTTACGCATTGTCGACTTTGCAACGCGGACGCGCGTATTTGCCAATCCTGTGAAGATTGAAAATCGCTCACGTTGCCGCGGACCGAACGTCGGCAGGTCGCCACGAGGACGAAGGGGCAACGGCGGCGCGGGCTGGTGGCTTCCGCGAGCCCCAGTCGGGACACCCAATCCTGCGCGGTTCGTCGTTCCACGTCCCCGTCCACGGCGGTGCCGAGGTCGCGCGGCCATCGGGCCGAAGCCTCCATGCCGTCAATCGCCTCGGGTGGCCCTCATCACCCGACATCGATCAAGCTCGCCAACACCTGGACCTACTCGTCGATGAAGGGATGTCCAGTGCCCTCCCGTGATCGAGTCACCACCATCCGTGGCGATCGGCCGCGCGCGAGCGCGCCGCGGCGCTTCGGCCCGTCAGCAGCTCGCCAGCCCGCACGACCGCCGTCGTGATCGCGACCCAACGCGACCTCTTCGAAACGTCGGTGGCCGCGGCGCGATCGCAGATTCACTCCGGCGGCTCGGCGGCCCCGGGCCTCATCGTTCGTGGAGCCACTGCCTCACCCGCTCGATCGCCTCCTCGGATGGTTCGGCCGCGGCCCGATGCAATCGCAGAGCCTCCCGACCCAGCTTTCGTGCTCGACGACGATCGCGGAGGGGACCCTCCACCTGCCAGAGCGCACGTGCAAGCACGAATGCCGCGTCAGCGCGTCGGTTCAGTGACAGCTCGCGGTCATCCCGAGCCGCCCAGCACTGCTCGGTGAAGGGGAGTGCCTCGGCGATCCGGCTGCGCTCGAGCAGGAAGTCGGACACGATGCAGTAGCCCTTCGTCGTGTCGGGATGCTCGGAACCCAGCGCCTGCTCCATCTGTGACAGCGCAGCACGGAACTCGGCCTCGGCCGCCGCGGCCTCGTTTTGACCACTCAAGATGTGGCCGAGGGTGAAGCGCGCCCTCGCGAAATCGGGGTGGCTGCTCCCCAACGTGCTCTCGATGATGGAAAGGGCATTCCTCACCTCGGGCTCGGCTTCCTCGAAACGACCTTGGGTCTCCAACAGGCTCGCGAGGTTCAGCCGTACGGTGGCGACCTGGGGATGCTCCGCGCCCAACACCTCCTCTCGTGAGGCCAAGACCTCACGCCACAACGACTCTGCCTCTTCGTTCCGCCCCTGGGCTTGTACGTACGCGGCGAGGCCATTGCGTGAAGTGGCGAGCTTGGGGTGGTTGGGGCCCAGGGCCTTCGAGATGAGCGCGATGGCGGTGCGACTTTGTGCCTCCGCCTGCTCATGCCGACCGAGGCGATACAAGACCTCCGCGAGGTTGTTGTGCGTCTTCGCCAAACTGAGATGGTCGGGACCCAGCCCCTCGGTCTTGAGCCGGAGCACCGCCCGGTTCTCCGCTTCTGCTTCCGCGAATTTGCCCTCGGCGAACAGCAAGATGGCCCGGTTGCCTCGCACTCTGGCCTCGAGAATCGGGTCGCCCTCGCTCAGACCGCGAGCAAGCGACCAGTATCTCCGTCCCTGCTCCGGGCGCCCCATCTGATAGCCAACCGTGAACATCAGCGACAGCGCGGCTCGCCTCATCAGATCGCGCTGCCCCCATGCCGCACCGAGCTCGAGCGCTTCGTTGAGCGCGACATCCGACGATTCGAACTGACCGAGCGCCGCGAGCAACAAGCCCTCCTGTATGCGTACCTCCGTCTGGAGCGGCCCATACTCGACGCGCTTGGCCGCAACGAGCACGTCTTCGAGTGCGGCCTCCGCCGCTTGGAGGCGCCCCGCCTTGCGTAGGATCTGCAGCTGGGCAAGCGTGGATCGAACGTTGTGTACGTCCTCGGCTTCCTCGGGGCGGGGAGGCTCGACCTCGGCCTCGAGCATCTCCGCATCCATACATCGATCCAGTGGTCTCAGCGCCGATGTCAGCCCGTGTGCCCTCTGAACGACGCTCGCGTCGGCATCAGCCAGCATGTCCACCGTCGCGCCGAGGACCAACGAAGCTCGGCGCAGGCACGCCGTCTGGAGGTCGAGCATGTGGGCGGACTGCGTTCCCCGGATGGTCGTCGCCTCGCACGCCGCATTGTGCATCTGGACCCAGTCATCCGTGTAGTGGTCCAGCTCGCGCTCCGTTCGCGACCAGACGTCGTGGGCGAACGTCTTGCCGGTCGCGGCAAACATCGCCTCGACCTCGCCCCTGCGCTGGTCGTCCCATACTCCGTCCAACAGCTGCCGGGCTTGCTGGCATCGCTGGTCCGGGGCCTCGGAGTGCAAGGGCCCCCACGCCGCGCCCAAGCCGAGGGCCGAGACCCCTGCCGCCACCATCAGCCAGCGCGCCCGCCGACGCCCGGGGTTGTCTCCGAGCACATCGAGCAACGCCGTCATCGACGGCCATCGGTCTTCGGGGTGGGGTTGGAGGCCTCGCTGGACCGCCTCCACGATGCGCACAGGGACCTGGGGCTCGGGCCAGCGAGGAGGACCTTGCTCCTTGGCCTCCTGGACCTCGACCGTGTCCCCCGCAAAGGGAGGCGAGCCGCACAGAGCTTCCCACAGCGCGACACAGAAGGCGTACTGATCGGCGGCCGGCGTCAACGCGTCGCCTCGATGCTGCTCGGGTGCCATGTACTGTGGAGTGCCCAACACGGTGCCGTCTTGGGTCAACACCACGCTGGAATCACCGACGGGAGTCCTTGCCCCTCCCGATGACGAATCCTGATCGGTGTAGGACTTGGCGATGCCAAAGTCGGTCACCTTGATCACCCACTGACCTTCATCCGCCGAATCAGCCCCGGAAACGAGCACGTTGGAGGGCTTGAAGTCGCGGTGCAGCAGTCCCGCGTCGTGAGCCGCCGCCAGCCCTCGACCTGCCGCCACGAACCAACGAGCGATCACCGTCCAGGAGCGCCGCCGATGCTTGAGCAGCCGCCGCAAGGTCTGGCCCGGCACGTACTCCATCACCAGCACCACACCAGCCGAGTGCCACGGCTCCACATCGTAGATCGCGACGACGTTGGGGTGGTTGAGCGTCGCCATCGCCTGCGCCTCGATGAGCAGCCGATGCTCCGCGCCCTCGGTCAGTGCATGCCGTCGCAGTTCCTTGAGCGCGACCTCTCGCCGGAGCTTGGTGTCGTAGGCCCGTAGGACTCGGCCCATGCCCCCGATACCGACCTCTTCGAGCACCGCGTACCGGGGGTTTCCCGTCGCCTCCCTTCGCATCGCGTCCGGAATTCGCTCGGCCGGACCACGCAGTGGCCCACCGATACTCCGCGTCTGGGTCTCGTTGGTTACATCGCCGCTCACGTCGTCGTCCTGTGCCTTCCTGGCGGGCCCATCACCGAGCGATCCTCGCGTCGGTTCAGGCCACGATGATAACGGTGCTCCTGATGGCAGCCCTCCACACCTTGCCGGTACCGTGGGTTGGGACGTGCTCGTATTCGCCTTCGCCGAGGGGCTGCAGCGCGGGCGGACTCGCGCCCGATCCCCTCCGAGCGAAGCCTCATGACTCGGCCCGGAAGTTGGCGACCGCAGTGTTGGTCGTGCTTCGGGCTCGCTCTCCCTGGCGCATCGAGGGCCACGAGCCTCCCGCCGAGTCGGACGCTGCTCCCCAACGGCGCCGCCACAGGCAGTACCGCGCGTCTGTGACCGACCGATCGCGCGGTTGCCGTTGGCAGCGAAGCTGGACA
>JAHZJA010001435.1 GCA_022601155.1 Deltaproteobacteria bacterium
GGCTCAGGGGCGGAGACGGCCTGCCCGGGCTGCCCACCCCCGACCAACCGGTACCCCGGCTGCTTCACCAGATCGATCGGCTGCAAGCGCTGCGCGAGAGTATCGACCGTAACCCCAACGTCAGGCTCGCCGTCGAACAGACACTACTGGAGCTGACGGCCTGATGCTCGCCCCCGCCATCACCCTCGACGCCGCGCTGCGCGACATCGGCAGCGAGCAACTGCGTCACCGAACCAAGGCCACCGACAACATCGCGGCGGCGCTGCTGGGGGAGCTCGATAAGCCAGGCCCGCTGTGGCGTGCGTGCGATGAGCACCCCCGGGGCGCCGATGTGCGGCAGGCATTGCTCGGGTTGCTCGACGACCAACAGCCGCCACCGCTGCGCGGGGCCGCGGCCGTCGCCCTGGGCATGCTCGGCGAGCCGACCATGTTCGAGCGAACCGCTCGGTGGTCCCAGCTCGACGGCGACGGTGAAGACCGGGCCTACCTGCGGCAGTGCTCGGTGATTGCGGCATCGTTTCTGGGCCGAGCGGCCATCGATGCCGAGGCCGACGAACCGCTGCTGCTGCAGATCCGTGAGCGCATCGAGACGGCAATGAGCGCCGAGGCGCCCGACCTTCGATTCCAGGCCGGCATTGCCCTGGTGGAGATCCAGGGCGCGGCCGCCGAGCCCACGCTGGTGGCCGCCCTGCGCGAGGAGTCCCACCCCCAAGCGCGGGAAGCTCTGGTGGAGGCGTTGGCGTACCTCGATCCTCCGGGCGAACAAGCGTGCAATGCGCTGGAGTCGATCGTGGAGGGGCCCGAAGGTGTGGAAGGCCTGGGCTTTCGGGCTGCCATGGTTCTCGCAGCCGGCCGCCGACCCAGCGCTCGACCCCGGTTGGTAGCGGGCCTAGCGCTGCGGCACGAACGGGACGACGCCCTCGAGGCGCTGGCCGCCCTCGGCGGCGGGGATCGCTCGGAGATGGAGCGAGTGCACCGGCTCGCCCGCAGGGTGTTCCTCCCCGGAATCACGCGAGTGCGCGCCGCGTACGCTCTCGCCCGGATGGCACCCCAGGGGTCCGCCGACAACCCGGGCATGGCGTTGCTCGAGCGACTACGATGGCACCCCCGCCCCGCCGTTCGCGAGGCGGTGGCCGATGCGTTCAAGAATCTCGACAATCTCACCGCATCCGACTGACCGGGCCCGATCGGCCAACAACTGGCGCCTCGGAGGCGCTACCATGGTGATTCACCCGATCGGGTGAGCCAGATCGGTGCTCCCGTCTCGTCTCGTTATCGAGCACCATGCCCGCACACCAACCCCCCGGAAAACCGCACAACCGCGGTGTCTAAGGTGCGGCGGTGTGGGCAATATCGCGGTTGGGCAAATATGGCGTCGACGACATCCACCTGGAGCATGATCTTGACCCTCGGGTCGCTCACCTTCGCGTTGGGCGCGTGCGGCTCGGATGACGGCCGAGGCGACGGCCCAGGCGGCAGCATCACGCTTGGTCAGCTCACCGCGACCGACGGGGCAACCGAGAGCGATTCCGCCCAGGACGACGCCGACGGTACGGCCGGACTCAAGCTCGATGTGGGCCAAAACGACCTGCCCATGGAAGAGGAAGAGTGCGCGGCGGTCAGCGAGGAAGCGGAGCTCGTGCCCGTCCCCGCCGACATCATCGTCGTCGTCGACAACTCTGGCTCGATGGGTTTCGAGGCCGGGCAGATCCAGCAGGAGCTGAACGGGTTCTCCAACCAGATCATCGCCAGCGGCATCGACGTCCACGTGATCTTGGTGTCGAGCTATCCCAACGACGGCAATGGCATCTGTATCGCCCCTCCGCTGGGCGGTGGCGTGTGCCCGGGCACCGACAACAACCCGCCCACGTTCACGCATGTCGACCAGTTCGTCGCCAGCCACAACGCATGGGAGCGGCTGCTGTTCACGCACCCGCAGTGGGCCGGAGCCATCCGTCCGAGGCGGTCAAGCACATCGTCACCGTCACCGACGACACCTCGAACATGCCGATGATCGACTTCGACACGGCATTCCAGGCCCTCGACCCCAGCTACGCCGGCTATGTGCACCACTCGGTGGTCTGCCACAGCAACTGCCAGAGCGCGGCGGGTATCGGCACCAACTACATCAACCTGTCCATGCTCACCCAAGGGGTCGCCGCCGACCTGTGTGACCAGGACTTCCAGGCCGTGTTCGACGTGCTCACCACCGAGGTCATCGGCGGCAGTCAGCTGGCCTGCGAGTTCGAGATTCCGCCGCCGCCCGACGGCATGGACTTCAATCCCGACCAGGTGAACCTCGAGTTCGACGATGGCATGGGCGGCGTGCTGGAGATCGGCCGCGTCGACTCGGTGCTGGACTGCCCCAACGTCGTCGACGGCTGGTACTACGACGATCCCGACGCGCCGACGATGATCCTCATGTGCCCGCAGACCTGCGACAAGCTGCAGAACTCGGCCAGCGGGAGCATCAGCATCCAGTTCGGCTGCGCCAGCGTCCCCGCCGGCTGACGCGCTTCGTGCTAGCGTCCGCGCCGTGGGACGCCGCCGCCCTCCTCCGCCTCGTATCCCTGGGCTCGTCGACGCCCACTGCCATCTCGACTACGAGCCGATGTCCGACGACATCCGGGCCGCGGTCGACAAGGCGCGGAGTGTGGGCGTGGAGCAGTTCGTCCATGTCGGCTGCACGCGCGTCAGCCAGCCGCATGCGGTGCGATTGGCGGCCGAGCACTCGGAGATCTTCGCGGCGATTGGCATCCACCCGCACGAAGCCAGCACCACCGACGCCCAGGCGCTGGCCGACCTCGAGCGACTGGCGGGCGAGCCCAAGGTGGTGGCCATCGGCGAGACCGGGCTCGACTACCACTACAACCTGTCTGCCCCCGAGCAGCAGCGCAGCTCACTGGCTGCGCATGTCGAGCTCGCGCGACGGCTCGAGATGCCGCTGGTCCTCCACATTCGCGAGGCCCACGACGAAGCGCTCACCATCGTGCGCGATGCGGGGCCCCGCCCCGACGCCCCGGGCATGGTCCATTGCTTCACCGCTGGCCCTGCCGAGGCCGAAGCGTGGCTATCGCTCGGCTTCCACCTGTCCTTCTCGGGCATCTCCACCTTTCCCAAGGCCGAGGAGATTCGCGAGGCCGTCCGACTGACGCCCGACGACCGCATCCTGCTCGAGACCGACGCGCCCTACCTGGCGCCCGTGCCCATGCGCGGCACCGTCAATCAGCCCGGCAACGTGGCGTTCACCTGTCAGCGGCTGGCCGAGGTTCGCGGCGTCGATCCTCACACCCTGGCCACGCAGGCCGCGCAAAATACGCGGGCCCTCCTCGCGATGCCCGAGCCCGCCCAGGCGTAGCTCGAGCCTCGCGCCGAACCGGCCTGACAACGGCCTGCGGGGTGCCCCCGGGACGCCCGCCCATTCGTGGTCCC
>JAHZJA010001436.1 GCA_022601155.1 Deltaproteobacteria bacterium
CGCGCTCGGCCTCGCGGGCGTCGTCACCCAGCGCATCGGACCGGATCGGCGCACCGTTGACGGTCGCGATCACGGTGCCCGCGGGTAGATCGAAGGCCGCCGCGCTGCACGGATCGGACGGATCGGTAGGCGTCTTGGTGACGGCAGCCAGCGGCGTCGCGGCATCCGGGACGGCGGGCGCGACGACCTTGGCATCGGCCGGGGTGGCCTTGGCTGGCGTGGCCTCGGCTACCGCCGAAGCGGCCGGTTGCGCAGGCGCAGCCGTGGGGGTGGAATCGCCGCCGCAGCCGATCGCCGCGAGCACGAGGGAAGCACAGGCCAGACGCCACATCGGCCGCAGCATGCGGCGCCGAGAACTGGAGCACAACCCGCGAAGTCAGCGCCGTCGGCGGACGAAGCCCACGAGCGCCAGCAGCCACAGTGCGTGCCCGGAGATCGGGGTCCGCTCGGTGACGCAGCCGCAGCCCTCGTCGACTCCCGTGCCGTCTTGCCCGGCATCGTCGCTGGCGGCGGTGCCCTCTTCGGCGGCGGTGTCTTCGTCGGCAGTGTCCTCAGCGGCGGTGTCGCCTTCGCCGGAGCCGGCGGTGCCGTCGGCGGCCTCGCCCTCTACGGTGATGGTGATCGACGTCGTGGTGACGTGGTCGGCGTGGTCACGGATGAGCCCGGTCAGGGTGTAGACGCCGGGCGGGACACCCACCAAGTCGAACTCCAGCGCGCGTTCGTAGTCGACCTGGTCGACGATGAGCTCGCCCGCGCTGTCCTCGATCATCATCTTCCAGCCGTAGCCGCCCACGTCGTCCCATGGATCGAACTCCACGCGGATGGTGTCGCCGTCTTGGAACACGGCTCCATCGGCGGGCTCGACGATGGCGATCGTCGGCTCCACGACATCGACCCCGGCGGGAGAGAACGTCGTCGAGAGCGTCTGCCAGTCGTGCTGCGCGTCGGGGACACCACAGTGGCAGCGATTGACCCCAGTACACGAGGCGCTCTGGCCCTGGACCTGAATGGTGGGCGCACAGGTCTCGTTGAAGCCCAGGTCGCCGCCTTGGGTGTTGGCGTAGCCGGCCGCCATCACGCTGTCGCTGGCGCTGGTGTGACCGAGCCCCAGGGTGTGGCCGATCTCCTGGCTGATGACGTTGGCCTGCTGGGTTGCAGGGGAGTTGTTCTGGAACGCGTAGCAGACGTTGCGCTGGCCGAAGTCTTCGCAGTCGAGCGGGGCGACGCCGCCCGATGGGCCGGCCGTGGTGTCGGAGTGGTGCCCGCCGATCATCACCATCGTGTACGGCAGCACCTTGGGCGGACGCTCCAGGTACACGACGTTGACGGCCCAGTCCTGGAAATCCGCGGCGACCGCCTGTGCTGCGGCGATGGCCCGCTCTTCACCGCCCCCATAGACGGGGTACGGATGCCCCGAGCGGGCGATGTTCGACATGTTCTCGGCCGAGTTCTCGCCGCCCGTGAACAGCCCGTCGGGTTCGCCGGTGTAGTTGAGATACACGGTGTGAAATCGTGGGATCTCGCCGCCGGGACGGTGGTCGTAGTCGTAGATGCCTGCCGGCACTTCCTCGGGGAAGGCACAGATGTCGTCGAGCGAAGGACCGCCGCCCTGCGGATCGTCGGCGTGGGTCAGGTCGGGCACCATGTCCGCCCCCCTCGACCATCGCGTCGGGCACCACCATCCCGCCGATCTGCGACAGACCGTTGGGCAGCTGGTGCACTCCCGGGGCCGGTATGGGCCCGTCGGGCTCTGTGCTGCGGTACGCGTCGAGGTCGGAGAACCGCACGGCGTTGGCCGGGTTCCGATCGAAGCGCGGGCGATCGGCGGGCGCCGCATCGGGCGAGAAGTCGATCACCACGGGTGCCGCCGCAGGCTCGTGGTTGGGGTTTTGGACCACCGCTCCGGGCACCGCGGAGGCGCTTCCTGGAAGCGCAGTGGCGGCGAGCAACACGGCGGTGGAGATGAACCAGGCGGAAGTGGGATTTGCGAGCTTTGCCGGCACTGCCCGATGACCATATCGGAGTCGGCCTTCAAAGGGGTGTTGGAATCCGCACGCCAACTGGGTAGGCGCCCGCCGTGCCCTCGGTTGCGGCCCTGGGTGGTGCGTCGGTGACGGATCTGCAGTGATCCTGGGATGACTTCGCTGGCGTGAAGGTTGCAGACTGTGGCGCTTGTTGATGACGCATCGATGGATCGGATTGGTCGTGTGGTTGGGGCTCGGATGCTCGACTCGAGTGTCGGGCGATGAGGCGCTCACCGCGGCCGCGGGTGGCAGCCAGACGGGAGCGACCGATGACGGATCGGGGTCGGCAGGGAACGAAGACACGGGTGGACCCATGGCGTGCGACTGGACCCCGGTGGGCTTCGGGGAGCCCCCCGAGGTCGAGGCCGAGTGCACGCCGCTGCTGGGTGTCGAGGAGGCACCGCCCGTGACGATCCGGGTGACCAACGATGGCGACGCGGTGGCGTATCTGGCCGGGCCGATGGGTTGCGACTCCACGCGAATGCTACTGGAGGATGCCAGCGGTCGCAGGTACCCCGACGATCGCTGCATCAGCCCCTGCGAGGTCTCGCTGGTCGAAGAGTGTGGGTGCCTGGCCAACTGCCCGTTCCCTCTGACCGTGGCCATCCAGCCTGGCGCTACGTACTCGTTCCCGTGGACGGGGGTGATGGCGGAGATCGTCGAGGCGTCGGAGCAGTGCGCCGGTTCATGCGCGGGGGAGTGCCGCCGCGCGGTCGCGCCACAGCCCGGCCCCATGCAGGTGATCGTCGCGCTGCGTAGTCAGGCGCAGTGCGGAGAAGAAGACGAGTGTGAGTGTGTGGCCAACGACGAGGGCTGGTGCACGCTCAACCAAACCAGTGATGCCGACATCCAGCTCGTGGAGCGGGAGATCGACTGGCCACCGCCGTGCCCGGTGATCGAGATCGCGCTGCCCTGACCTGGTGATCTCGATGTAGGGGCGGATCAAAAAGGCGCTGCCGACGACTAGACGTAGTGGGCGAGGTTTGCCCCGAGTCCGAGGGAGCGTCAGCATGACCGAACGTACGAAGATCTCATCCGAAGCCACGATGGCCTTGCTCTGCTGCGTCGTGGGGTCGGCCACCGGATGCGGCTCGGATGAACGACAGCCGGAAGACCCAGCCCTTCGCGCGGCCGAAGAAGCTCCGGCCAAAGACTCCGAAGGGCTCGCCGCGGACGAGCCCTTTGCCCCTCCTCAGATCATTCCGGAGGACGAAGATACTTCCTGGACGGTCGAGGATGGCCTGCGCATTGGCCACTGGAGTGGCCGCCCCGTCGCTGCGTACGACGTGGGCTATCAGACCTCCGGGGGATCGGCCGAGGAGATGGCGAGCGAGTACCTCCACACTCGCGAAGATCTTGGGGAGTTGGTGCATGTCGGCACCCACGAGACTCCCGGCGGGTACCACGTTCGCTAC
Source organism: Deltaproteobacteria bacterium (assembly GCA_022601155.1). Classification (GTDB taxonomy): domain Bacteria; phylum Myxococcota_A; class Polyangia; order Nannocystales; family Nannocystaceae; genus Paraliomyxa. The sequence goes on from JAHZJA010001436.1 coordinate 3,440, forward strand.
GAACAACGGGTGAAGGGGCACCCCGTGCACCGATCCGACATCGTCGTCAACCTCGACACCCACGGCGTGGTGACCTCGGTCTTCGGTGACGCATCACCCGAGCTGTCGGTCGACGGCAAGGGGACGCCCATCGACCCGAACGATGCGCTGGCGATCGCCAAGGCGTATCTGAAGGTGGCGGGGGCGGCCCACCACGAAGACGTGCAGCTGGTGGTGTATCGCTACCAATCGAGGCTGGCGTACGCGGTCACCGTGGTCCCGTTCCCCACCACCGTGCAATTCGGGGAGTGGGAGGTCTTGGTCGACGCGCACTCCGGCGAGATCTTTCGAGTCGAAGACCAAGCACTATCGGCGAGCGGAACCGGGAACGTATTTCGCGTCGATCCACTGACCAGCTCCGGCGCCAATTATTACGATCCGGGCTTCATCCACGACCTCGACGCCGACACACCTCAGCTGACCGCGGAGCTGTTCGGGGTGACGCTGCAAGACATCACGCTCGCGGGCGGCCAGTACCATCTCGAGGGTCCCAACGCCGTGGCCACGGACTTTTGGGCGCCGTCGGTCCCGACCAGCCAGCCCACCAACAACTTCCAGTTCACCCGCTCGCACGACTCGTTCGAGGCGGTCAGCGGCTACTATCACATCGACACCTCGATGAGGTATGCGCAGAGTCTGGGCTACAACCCCACGCCGTACCAATACTCGGGCGGGGTTCGGTTCGACCCCCGGGTGTTCATGAGCGTACCCAACGCCTACTACATCGGGTCGACGGGCGAGATCTGGTTCAATGGGCACGCCTACAACCACCCGTTCGTCAACCATGTGGAGACGGCCGAGGACGCGGCCTGGGTCCTCCACGAGCTCGGTCATGGCCTGCACGACTGGCTCAGTGGAGGCAACCTGTCGCAGTGGGAGGGGCTGTCGGAGGGCGTCGCCGACTACTGGGCGCAGAGCTACGTGCACGGCGAGGGCTTGCTCCCCACCAGCGACCCGCGCTTCCACTGGTTCTTTCGGTGGGGCGCGCACGACCATGTCATCAATTTCAACCTGGGCCGGGTGACCAACTACTCCGCGCAGTATCCGTCGGGGCTGGTCGGTCAGGTGCATACCGACGGGCAGATCTGGTCTTCGACCCTGATGCAGATCTGGAGCGACATCGGCAAGGCGACCACCGACACGCTGTTGCTCGAGACCCTGTCGAGCGTGGGCAGCTCCAGCAACCAGAACGACGCCGCCAACGCCTTCTATCAGGCCGACCTCACGCTGTACGGCGGGGCGCACATCATTCCCATCTGCAACCGCTTGCTGCAGCGCGGATACACGGTGCCCGCATGCAGCCCGCACATCGTGGAGACGTCGACGGGGACGACCGGGGGGCTGATGATCGACACCGGTCAGACGCTCGGCAGCGACTGGGGGTGGGATGCACAGCTGGCCGATCTCGACGGCGACGGCGACCTGGATGCCTTCGTGTGCAACGTCAACGGAGACCCCAACAAGATCTGGCTCAACAACGGCACCGGTGTCTTCGGCCTGGCCCAGAGCCTCGGTTCGTCGGACAGCCGGGATGTGGGCCTGGGCGATGTGGACGGTGACGGTGATGTCGACGCGTATGTGATCAACGCCAACGGGCAGGCCGACCAGCTGTGGTTCAACAACGGCGCCGGGTCGTTCGCCAACAGCGGCCAGCTACTCGGCACGCAGATCGGCCTGAGCATCGACCTGGGCGATGTGGACGGCGACGGTGACCTCGACGCGCTGGTCGGCAACAACGGCCCCAACCGGATCTGGCTCAACAACGGCTC
>JAHZJA010001437.1 GCA_022601155.1 Deltaproteobacteria bacterium
CCCGGGGTTGACCGCGATGATGGTGGGCCCGTCGTCCCCGAGTGACTGCGCCATCGTGCGAGACCACATCGTGATCGCCAGCTTGCTCTGGGCGTAGGCGGCTCCGTCCGAGAGCTTCACCCTGCCTGCCAATGCCTGGAGGTCGACGGTGTCCTGGGCGGCGGATGAGAGGTTGACGACCCGGGCGGATGATCCCAAACGGGGTAGCAGCCGCTGCGTGAGCAGGTAGGGGGCGACCGTGTTGACGACGAAGCGCACGTCGAGCCCTTCGGGCGTGACCGCCTGCGCGGTGCGAAAGACCCCCGCGTTGTTGATGAGCACGTCGAGGCTCGGGTGGTCTTTGGCGACTGCCTCGGCGAGATTCTGCACTTCGTTCATGCGCGAAAGATCGGCCACATACTGCGCCACGGGGCCTGCGCTCGGTAAGCCGCCGAGCGTCTGCGCGACCGCCCCAAGCTTGCTCGGGTTGCGGCCGTGTAGCAGGACGAGATGCCCCTGGGCCACGAGCGTCTTGGCCGTCTCCAAACCGATGCCATCGGTCGCTCCGGTGATGAGAATCGTCTTTTGCATGGTCTGGTCTCTGTCACCCGTGGAAGTCCGGCCGAATCTCGGCGGCCCGACGCATCATGGTGGTCTCGGTATCCGCTGGGTCGAGGCGTCGGTTCGGCGCGACCTGGTTGATACCAACCTCTCGCGGTGATTGCAGGGGACATCCGCAGGTGTCGCGGGCCGAGATGGATCGCCTGCGGCGGCCTGCCTGCATTTTCGATGTCATCGGCCCTCTCGGGGAGGGCCGACTGGTCCGCGTGCTGCCCGACTACGCCAGCGAGCAGGTTGCCATCCACGCCGTCTTCCCCAGCCGCCGTTTCCAGCGGGCGCGCGTGCGGAGCTTGCACACCGCCATCGCCCCGCGATTTGCTGCTCGCGCTGCGCGTTGCAATGCCTGGGGATCGGGCGGTCGCCCGACGACCGCGACACCGAGCTAGTGGTACCCGGCTGCCGTGTCTCGTCGGCCCACTTCGAAGTCGGCAGCTAGGGGGTGGCGTCGTCGCCGAAGAAGGCGCCGACCAGACGTTCGGTCGCGTCCCACAGCGCCTGCGCGACCGACTCGTCTTTGGCCCTGGGGTCGATGAACGACTCACCCACGGGCCCGCGTGCCTGCATCATTCGCGTTGGCCCGTAGTAGGCCCCAGGCTTGGCATCCGGGGCGGCCGCGGCGAGCACGAGCGGGTAGGCCCCGGTCTCGGCTGACTGAGCGACGAGGGCGTTGGTGACCTTGTAGAGGCCGCGGAAGAACTTGCTGCCGCCCTCGAGGCCCACGCCCGCGGACTGCAGGTTCGTGGCCGAGTAGCCGGGATGAGCCGCGTACGCCGTGCAGGCGCTGCCACGAGCCTCGAGTCGACGCTGGAGCTCGAAACCATACATGATGTTGGCGAGCTTCGACTGCGAGTAGGCCTTGATCGGCTCGTAAGGGGTCGTCTCGAAATTGAGGTCATCGAGCTGGATCGTACCGGTGCGATGCGCCACCGAAGACACCGCGACAATTCGGGCACCACTTCGCTCGAGGTGGGGCATCAGCAGGCTGTTGAGCTTGAAGTGCCCGATGTGGTTGGTGCCCAGCTGAAGCTCGTAGCCCTGCTTGGTCCGCAGCTCGGGCGTCTGCATGACGCCAGCATTGTTGATGACGGCGTCGAGCTGCGGGCATTGTTCCTGGAGCTGTGCCGCTGCGCGCTCGACCTCGTCGAGGTCGGCCAGATCGAGCTGCACCCAGTCGACGTCCGCGTCGGGGCTGGCGGTCCGAATCTCGTCGAGGGCCTTGTCCGCCTTGCCCTTGGAACGGGAGGTGATGACCACGCGTGCCCCCTTCCCGGTGAGGATCTTGGCCGCACACAGGCCGATCCCGCTGTTGCCGCCGGTCACGACGTAGGTCTTTCCACCGAGGTGGTCGAGTTGGTGAGGTGTCCAGCCCATAGCAGGCTCAGCGTGAGCCCTTGGCTGCTGCACCTCAATCGCGGTTGGTGCCAATCCGTTCGCGAACGATGCCATTTTGGCGGACCTTGCAGATCGTTTGGCGCAAATCGCCAATGACCTGGACGAGGTGGGGGTCTACTGTCGGGTCTCGGACGCCCCATGAACGAACGCCGAACCGTCACCGTCGACCGAGGATGGAACCTCCTCCTTCACGATCTGGGTATCGATGCCCAGTCCGCTCTTCGCCGCTCGGGCCTCCCGCAGGACCTCCTCGGCCGGGAGTCGGCGCAGCTGACCGTGGAGGAGTACATCGCGCTCGTCGAGGCCGTCGACACCGAAGCCAACGACCCCATGTTGGCCATCCGCATGGGCCAGGGCATGAGTGCCGAGGCCTTCTCGCCGCCGATCTTCGCGGCTCTGTGTAGCTCGACGATGGCGGTCGCGGTGCAACGCATCGCCGCGCACAAGCGTCTCATCGCCCCGATGTCCCTGGTCTACCGCGACTCGCCACAGGGACTACACGTCCAGTGGACATGGGACGACCCGACGGTCCGTTCTCCGCGGTTGCTCATGGCAATGGAGCTCGTGTTTCTGACCCAGCTCGGACGCATCGGTACTCGAGCGCACATTCGGCCGGTCCACGTGTCTTGCCCGCGCCCGCTCGAACCGCGCGCGGCGTACGAGGAGTTCTTCGGTGTGGCGCCGGTGGTGGATGCGGGCCCCAGCTTGACCTTCGCTCACGCTGACGCCCAGCGTCCGTTCCTCACCGCGAGCGAGGCGTTGTGGAGGAGCTTCGAGCCGGAGCTGCGGCGACGGGTGAGCAAGCTCGAGGCCCAAGCTGCGACCGCCGATCGTGTCCAGTCGGTCTTGCTCGAGTGCCTACCCGGAGGGGAGGCATCCATCGAGGGGGCAGCGAAGCGGCTGGGCCTGAGCCGGCGGACCTTGCAGCGACGGCTGGGCGAAGAGGGGGTCACCTTTCGGCAGATCGTGAAGAACATTCGGGAGCGGCTGGCTCGTCACTATTTGCTGCAGACGTCCTTGCCCTACGAGGAAGTCGCGTTCTTGCTGGGCTTTGATGAGCCGACGTCCTTCTTCCGGGCCTTTCGGGAGTGGACGGGGCAAACACCCGAGACCGTCCGTATCGCTGGCGGCGGTGTTCCGCAGCCTGCCCACTGAGTCACGACTCCGCTTTCGGCCACACGCCTGTCGTCAAACGCTCTGCGTACCGAGTATGTACACACGTCATCGATTTCCCATTGTGCCCGTGCTCGGCTTCACCTGGAGGCTCGTCCCGTTCGTCGCCGCCTGGTCCACCGCGCTGACCGCTGCCCATGTCTTTTTCGGCCTCGAGTGGCTGCGTGCACCCGGCATGCTCGTGGCCGTCATCGGCACGGCGGTCTCCTTCTATCTCGGGTTCAAGGGCAGCGCGGCGTACGACCGGCTGTGGGAGGCGCGGAAGATCTGGGGAGGCATCGTCAACACGAGCCGAACGTGGGGCATCGCGGTCAGAACTCTGGTCTCCGACGCTCACCTCGGGGCTGGCCAGGAGCCCACGCCTCCCATCGACGAGGTCCACCGCGAGCTCATCTACAGACACATCGCCTGGCTCGCGGCCCTGCGGACGCAGCTCCGTCGCCGTAAGCCCTGGGAGCACGACGCGGATCTCAACAACCAATACCGGAGGCTCTTTGGCACGCACGACAACTCGGACGAGATCCTGCGGCAACGGGTGGAGCCCTTCGTCGGTGGTGAGGAACTGGAGGCCTTGATGGCCCAGAAAAACCGGGCCACCCAGCTCATCCGCCGTCAGGCCGAGCGACTTCAACAGCTCTACGGCTCGGGGAGGATCGAGAGTTTTCGGCACATGGAGCTCGTGCGGTTGCTCGAGACGATGTTCACGCTGCAAGGCAAGTGCGAGCGCCTCAAGAACTTCCCGCTTCCCCGCCAGTACGCCAGCGCCAACCACTGGTTCGTTCATATCTTCATCGCGGTGCTGCCGTTCGGGTTGCTGAGCAGCCTCCACGTCGACGGTCTCGGCGAGAGCTTCGTATGGCTGACCGTCCCGGGGTCCATCGTTGTCGGATGGATGTTCTATATGTGGGATCAGGTGCTGGACTACAGCGAGAACCCCTTCGAGGGGCTCGTCAACGACATCCCGATGACCGCACTGAGCCGCACGATCGAGATCGATCTTCGCGAGTTTCTCGGGGAGCGTGAGCTGCCCGCCGCCATCGAGAGTCACAACGACGTCTTGATGTAGACCGATCCCGAAGACCACCACGACCGCGCGACGTGGCCGATCGGCCGTCAGCGCCACGACCAGCTCACCGCCCACCCGATCTGCCAACCGCAGCGCGGCGACTCCTCGGGCATGATCCAGGCCGCCGATGGCCATGTCGGGAGGTGCGTGGAGCGGCGCTTGCCCTGGCGATGTTCAGCCAGGCGCAGTCGAGCTCCACCGCGTCAACCCGGCGTGGATCGTCGATGGCAGTCAGGGGCCGGTGTCGCGAGCCGAGGCGGTTGCGGCTCGGGCAGCAACTGCCAACCACGGGGCGAGGGGCCAGGGCTCGTCCTCGTGCCGTCCGTCCCCCATGCATGATGTCGCGAAGAAGCGAACGAAATCGGGCCTGCGATGCGGTAGCGTTGACCGAACGATGAACGTCTCCGATCCCACAGCGATGGTGCGCGAGTCCTACGACCGCCTCGGGTCGCGGTTCGGCGATGCGCGGTCGCCCACGAAGGGGCTGGACCTCGTCGGGCGAGCCATCGACGGGCTCGCACTGGGCAGCAAGGTCCTCGATGTCGGTTGCGGGCCAGGGGTGCCCATCATGCGGTTCTTGGTCGAGCAGGGGCTGGCCGTGACTGGCATCGACGTTTCGGCACAACAACTGAGGATTGCTGCCGAGCAGGTTCCCGAAGCCGACTTGTGCGTCGGCGACATCTGTGAAGCCGATATTGCCGACGATACCTACGACGCGATCGTGGCCTGGGACTCCGTATTTCACATCCCCCGCGAAAAGCACGGGGCGCTCTTCGATCGGTTTGCTCGATGGTTGCGACCGGGAGGGCGGCTGTTGGTCACCGGGGGCGGATCCGCGGGCGAGTTCACGGATGTGATGCTGGGCGAGACCTTCTTCTACAGCGGCTTTGATCCGGAACGGGTGACGCAGTTGCTCGTGGTGGCTGGCTTTGCCGTTGTCGAGCAGGTGGCGGATGGTCGGTCCGGGCGCGGGCACGTCGTGTTCATCGCCGAGCGGCGGGGCCCAGCGTGAGCGGAGCCCTGGAGTCGGCGCCCAATGCTTCGCATTGCGGCTCGGGGTAGGTCGCAGGGCTGACCGGCTGCGCGGGCCTTCACCAGCGTGTCTCGGCATCACGGGGGCAGCGGCGCTCTGCGAGGCTCACGGAGAGGCCACGTCCGATCCCCCTCGAAATCGGGTCCAGCATGGAATGGGGGCGCTGCCTTGTACCGCGTTCTTGGGGCGATCCGTCGTGGCCCGCTGCATCCCATCGCGGTGGCCCACGACGGTGGGAGCGTATGTTCCGTGCTCTCGGGCGAAGCGGAGGCGGGCGAGGAGTGCACGAGTGAGCCAGCAGGACGCGGCGGGAGTCGAGGGCACCACCCCGATGAACCCCGCTCGGGAGGTATTCCACGGTGATCCCGGCCCACACCCACGCTCGGCGACGCCGCCGAGGGTGCGGTGTCGCCGAGCGCCTCAACCAGCTCGTCGCGCACGAGCTCGAGTCGGGGGTTCGTGCGAAGACCAGGTTCGCACTGTCGACTGCAGTCTTCTCGGCTGCGGATTTCTAACGCCCTGCACTCGGCGAGGCTAG
>JAHZJA010001438.1 GCA_022601155.1 Deltaproteobacteria bacterium
GCTTAGCAATCCGACACCGCCCTACCATCGGGCATCCTACGTACGTCTGTCGATTTTCTTTGTACGTAGGTCCTACGTAGGTCCGCCGCGGTCGCCTCAGCCGTCGATCCAGGCGGTGATCTCGGCTCCGAGCGCCACGCCGCGGGGATTGCCTTCGGGCAGGTGCGTCAGCGCTCGACGGGCGAGTGTCGTCGCTTCGTCGGATGCGCCGCGGCGGCGGGCCAGCTGCGCCAGGATGAAGTCGGCACGGACCCAGCTCAGCGAGGGGCGGGGGCCCAATGTCTCGGTGGCTTGCTCGGCCGAGCGCAGCGCCGCCGGGTAGTCTCCGAGCTGGAACTGGGCGCGGGCCTGGGTGACCAGGAGCTTGGGCAGGGCCGTCAGTGGCTCGCCGGGGGCTGTGCGGGCGGCGTCGACGGCATGGCGAGCGGAGTCGAGGGCCGCGGAGGCATCGCCGTTGCACAGCAGCAGCACCGCCCGGTTGTTGGCGACGAACGGGGCCAGCGGGTGCGGGCTCGCCTCACCCTCGGCTGGCTCGCGAACGATCGCCCACGCGCGCTCGATGGTGCTCAGCCCCTCGTCGCAGCGATGCGCCGACTCCAGCACCGTGGCCAGGCCGTTGAGGCCCAGCACGACGCGAGAATGACGGGGACCGAAGGCGGCCTCGAAGATCTCCAGCGACCGATGGTGGTGCTCGATGGCTTCTTCGAGCGTGCCGAGGTGAAAAAGAGCCGTGGCGAGGTTGTGGTGCGCGAGCCCGGTCGCCGGATCGTCGGGCCCTTGATGCTGCTGTCGAGCCAGCAAGACATCGGTGTACAGCGCCGCCGCCCGCTGGTGGTCGCCCTTGCGGTTGAGGGCGGAGGCGAGGTTGTTGGCGGCGCCCAGCCGTCGCGGGTGCTCCGGGTCGAGCGTGGACAGCCCCAGCGACAGCGCCCGCTCGAGGTGTTCGATGGCCTCGTCCGGCTTGTCTTGGGGAGTGAGGGCGGAGGCGAGGGTCACCAGGTCGGAGATGAGGTCGGGGTGTTGGTCGCCCAGTATCGCCGAGCGCAGCGCCAGTGCCTCGCGGGCGCGGCGTTCTGCGTCGACGTACCGCCGTTGTTCGGCGTCCAGGCTCGCCAGCAGCGACAGCGGGACCACGATCGCGGGATGGTCGGGGGGGAGGTGATCGCGGTTGAGGGCGAGGGCTCGCTCGAACGCATCTCGGGCCGGAGCGTACTCGCCTCGCTGCAGGGCGATGATGCCGACGGCCTGCCAGTAGGTCGCGGCCTGTTCGGTCTTGGGCCCCAGGCGATCGACCGCAGCCCGGGCCAGCTCGCTCCACAGCTGGGCGTGGTCGAGATCCTCGTGGCGATCCTTGTTGGCATACACCAGCAGCGACGCGGCCTGGACCATGACCTCGTCGTGCCCGCAGGTGAGCGCGGTCGCAAAGGCATCGTGCAGGGTGGGCTTGGCCTGGTCGTAGTGGCCCTGCTGCATCATCACCATGCCCAGGTGGTACCGAGCCTCGGCGATGAGCGGCAGATGGTGGGTCGCCTCGGCCTCGCGGTCGACCTCCTGCAGCTGGGTGAGGGCGCGGTCGAACTGCCCAGTGTCGATGTATGCCACGCCGAGCTCCAGCGGCGGGCGCAGGGCGGCGACGGCAGCGGCGGCCGAGGGCGCCGGCTCGAGGTTGGCGGGCGGGGGCTGCCACGCGGGATCGGTACAAAACGAGGGCGAGCGCAGACCGGCGACGGCTCGGGTGGCGTGGTCGAGCGCCGAACCATCGGGCTGGCTCAGTGCCGCGCGCATCGCCTCCAGCTCGAGGAGCCGATCGTCGAGGCACTGCAGCGGGCCGTCGGCGCTGGGGTTGCCGCGCGGGTTGGCGCACAGCCCCGCATGGGCTTGGGTCCAGACCTCCGCGTAGGCGTCGAGCTCGGTGACCACGCGGGTGGCGGTCTGGGTCGCGTACACGGCATCGCGGCCGGTCAGCGCCGTCGTCAGTGGCTCGGCTCGTGCTTCGTTCCAGATCGATGCCAGGGCGTCACGTCCCGCGGCGCAGCGATCGATGGGCGGCGCGGACGGTGCATTGGCGCGGGCCAACGACCAGGTCACGGCGACACCGCCGACCAGACCGAGTACCGCCCCGACCGCGAGCCGTCTCCGTATGACGGGCGCGACGGCGAGACCTGCGAGCAGGCCCTCCATGGATTCGAATCGATCGGTCGGACGTGGCGACAACCCGCGGACGATGGCTCGCCGTGGCCCGCGGGGGACCCGCTTGGACGACAGCGCAGCCTCGACATCGTCGTGCTCGTCGGGCATCGAGCCGGTCAAGCCCCACACCAACGAGACGCAGTAGGCATACTGGTCGGCGCCGGGGCTCGGGGGGTCTCCGTCGAGGATCTCTGGTGCGATGAAGCCGGGGGTTCCACCGCCACTGGTGCCCGACGACATGGCGAGTCCGCGCATCGTGTCTCCGGGGACGAGCGGACCGGGCTGGCCCGAGACGAGCTGCGCCAGACCGAAATCGGCGACCCGCACCCGACCGTCGGAGCCGATCAACACGTTGCTCGGCTTGAAGTCACGGTGAATGAGGCCCTTGGCGTGGGCGGCGGCCAGTCCCCGCCCTGCATCGACGAACACCGAGAGGATCTCGGCCGCGCTGCGATGAGTCGCGCCGAGCCAGCTGGTCAGGTCTCCGCCATCGACCAGCTCCATCGTGATGAACAGGGCCGTCTCGGTCCTGCCCACGTCGAAGACCGAGGCCACGTTGGGGTGGGTGAACTTGGCGAGGATCCGTGCCTCGCGACCCAGATCCCGCGCCGAGCGGCCGTCGCTCATGGGCAGCAGCTTCAGGGCGACCTTGCGGTCGAGATCGGGGTCGAACGCGGAGTAGACCGTCCCCATGCCGCCGCGGCCCAGCTCGGCGAGAACGACATAGCGGCCGACACCCGTGCCGCGTGCGAGGTTGGTCCCCGACGTCGCGCTGTCGTGTGTGGTGGCCACCAGGTCGCTACAATGCCAACCGATGGGAACCGTCGGCAAGACCACCCGACACCCGCGGCCGCATCGGCCCACGGGGCAGGAGCATCCGTGGTTGGTGGTCACCGCCGGTCTGCGGGTGGGGACCAAGCTGCAGCTGTGCGCGCGTGAAGTGGTGGTGGGCAAGGACCCCGCCGCCGACCTGGTCCTGCCCGACACCGGGATATCCCGACATCATCTCAAGATCGTTCGCGCGGCCGATGGCGTCTACAACCTCATCGATCTCGAGTCGACCAACGGCGTGCGGGTCAACGGGGTCGTCGTCGATCTGACGATCTTGCGTGAGCACGACTGGATCGCCCTGGGTCCTCGGACCCAGTTGCTGTTCAGCTACGATGCCAACGCGGTGCTCGTCGCGTCGCCGGCCGCCGCGACCGAGCCCGCGCCGACCGAGCCCGCTGCGTCGCCGTTGACCGGACGCCAGCTCGAGGTCGCCCGGCTGGTGTGCAAGGGTCTGACCAACCCCGCCATTGCCGAGCGCCTGGGGATCCGGACGCGCACGGTGACCAGCCATCTCGACCACATCTACAATCGGCTGGGGATAGGATCGCGCGCCGAGCTGGCCGGGTATCTGACCCGGGCCGGCCTGGCGTGAGCGCTCGCGCGCGGGAATGCTCTGCGCGCGGGGCCGAGGCGAGCCGTACCGGCGCGCTTGGAGAATGTGCCCATCGGGGGGAACCATCGACGGGTTGGCGATAATATGGGTGATGGACCAGGCGGTGACCCGGGGATCTCGATGCTCAGCTCGGGCTTCGCCCCTGGGTCGACCACGTCTGGTGTCAGGACGTCGATGATGAACAACAAGACAGCAGGGATGAGAGCCTCGACCTTCGTCGGTTTCGCACTATTGGTGGGTGGCTTGGGGTGTGCGCTCGACGATACTCGCGACGACGATCCGTTTGCATCCGAACAGCGCCGTGCACTGGGAGCGGAGCCGGACGTGCTGCCGGTGGAGGGCGGCGAGGAAGAAGGGGGCGAGGGGACGGGAACAACCGGCGGTAGTGGAGGCAGCAGCACGGGTGCCTCGTGCGACTGCCCTCTGGACAATCCCGATGCGGGTAGCTGGTGTGTCGGTAGCTCCGAGGCCGTGTGTACGCTCGGCGCTTGCTACAAGACGGCGGCGACCGGAGCCAATTGCGCCGCGAGCTACACCGGTTCGTACTGCGGATGCCACCTCGAGTCGGCCGACTCCGAGTTCGTGGGGCCGCCCGTTGCCGTACCCGAAGCGGACTGCACCAACGTCGGTGGCTTTACGGCGACCAAGCTCTACAAGAAGAAGGATGGCGACACCGCCGTCGCGGGATACGAGCAAGCCACCTGCGACTGGTCGTAGGCTGGCAAAGGGCGGTCGCCGCCCCGTTGCCACAGGCCTCGCTGCTTGGACACCCGGCAGCACGGTCGGGTTTCCGGGCGCGACGCGTGGCCTCGCGAACCCCGCGTGAGTCGTCGCAGGTCACAATCGGCCGCGAATCGAGGCCTCGATGTAGCGTTGTGGCTCCGGTTCGACACCAACCAAGGGCCATGTCCGACTCCTTCGGCTCCGCTCACACGGTTGCGCCCGCGCCCGACAAGCTTGCCCCGTATCTGCCCGATCTCCTCCACGGGGTTCCGTCGGTAGCGCTCGACCACGCCAAGGTCTGTCGGTCGCTGTGCATCGCGTTCTCCACGGGCGACGCGGAGCAGAGCCTCGAGCGCATCATGGACGACGCCCGCATGTGCCCGTCGTCGTGGGGGGGCTCGTCCTTCCACGAGGGCTTGTACATGAACGTGTTGGTGTCGCACTGCATGAAGGTCACCGTCGGCGGTCAGCGTCCCAAGACGAACATGCGATATCTGCTGCGCCTGCTCGACAATCCTCCGAGCGACGCGCCGACCCGCGAGTTTCGCCGCACCATCATCGCGGAGCTGGTGGCCCGCCCGGATCTTCGCGCCGACTTCGAGGCCACCTACGTCGAGATTCACAAGCTCCGTACCGAGCTCCAAGCGCTCGACAACGTGGGCTACTACGACTCGCGGGTGCGTCGGCTGTTCGTGCTGTCGTTGCTCCGCGACCTCATGCGCAACCTCCAGCGTCGGTTCGACGGGGCGACCAGCGGGTTGTCGCGGATCACGGCCTACGCCAACTACGTGGCCCAGACCGAGGGCTTTGGCCATCTGTGCGACCTGCTCGAGTACGAAGAACAACTGTCGAACGTCCAGTTCAAGATGCGCCTGGGCGCCGACGGGAGCCTGCGTCGGTTCGAGATCGTCGACGTCCAGGAAAACCGGGGCAATCGGTTCTACCAGGGCCCCCTGCGCCGATTCTTGGCCAAGTTCGGGCTGTGGGTTCGCGGCTATCGCATCGGTGAGTCCGGCCTGCTCGACGCGTGGCTCGAGGAGGTCTTCAACGGCATGGTGCCCTACGTGCCCGCCGTACTGCGGCTGCTGGGCGAGCAAGAGTTCTACCTCGCGGGTTTGTCGTTCCGAGATCAGTGTCAGCGGCAGGGGCTGGCGACGAGCTTCCCCATCATGCTCGAGCCCGATGCGCCCGCCCACGCGCTGAAGGTCGAGGGGCTGTTCAATCCGTTGTTGTTCACCCAGGGGTCGACGCCCGTGCCGTGTGGCCTCGATGGTGAGGCGATCGCGAGCAAGGCGATCCTCACGGGGCCGAACTCGGGCGGCAAGACCAGGCTGCTGCAGGCGTTGGGGATCACCCAGGTCCTCGCCGAGGCGGGGCTGTACGCGCCGGTCGCATCGGCCACCATTCCCCGGGCCAACGGGCTGTTCGTGTCTCTGGTGGAGGAGGGCACCGTCGACCAATCGGAGGGCCGGCTGGGGATGGAGCTGCTGCGCATCCGTCGTCTGTTCGAGCACGCGCAGGTGGGCTCGTTGGTCATTCTCGACGAGCTGTGCTCGGGCACCAATCCCAGCGAAGGCGAAGAGATCTTCTTGTTGGTGCTGTCGCTGCTCGAAGATCTCGATGCGCGATCGATGGTGGCGACCCACTTCCTCGACTTTGCTCGGCGGCTGCAGCACGAGACCCGTGCGGACGACTCGCCGTTGCGCCTGGCGTTCTTGCAGGTGGATGTCGGTGCCAACGATCTTCCGACGTATCAGTTTCGGAGCGGAGTGGCCCAGACTTCGATGGCGCAGCAGACAGCGGCGCGGCTGGGGGTCACCGACTCGGTGCTCCGCGCTCTGGTGCATCGCCAGCGGCTGGCGGCGCCGGAGACCTCTCGCGGAGGTCGGATCCCGCCGCCGCCCTTCGGCGTCGAGATCGGCGGACCTCATGGGGGGGCGTGCGAGGTGACCGAGCTGTTCGAGGCGGTCGATGCCCGCAAGGCCGCGGCGCAGCGGGTGCACATCGGCTGACACCACGGAGCGCCGAGTGCCCACGGGGTCTGGTGAGGCCTTGGGCGCAGTCCGGCTCGTGGCGGGTCAGTCGACCTGGGCATCACCGCGCTGCTGGGTGACCGCGCAGCTCCACCGCAGCTCGAACGACTCGTCCTTGGTCGTGGTCTCCAGCGACCAACCGCAGATTCGCGCCAGCTCGGACGCGATCGCGAGCCCGCCGTAGGCCTTGTCGTCGCGCTCGGCCTCGCGGGGGGCATCGGGTGCGGCCGTGATGGCGTTGCGCAGCGACAGGCACAGCTCGCGCCGACCTCGGTCGAGATCGACCTCGAGCGTGATCGGTTGCCCCGGAGCGCCGTGCTTGACCGCGTTGGTGAGCGCTTCACCGAGCAGATAGCCGAACAGACCTTCGGCGGGCGCGGTCACCCGGTACTGCGGCGGCCAGTCGATCCACACCTCGACCACGGGGCCGCCACCGGGCCGCGGCGTCGACAAGGTGCCGTTGTTCCAGTGGAGCCGAGCCCGCAACGCCGCCCGCTGGGCCACCGTGGCGAAGATCTGCTCGTACTGCGCGAGGGCACCGCTGATGTGCTCGGGCCCGAGGATGCTGCTCACATCATGGCAGACGGGCCCTCCCCAGCGATCGAGCACCCACTGGCTGACGTGTAGCCGGCGCAGCAGGTAGCTCGCCAACCATTGCGGCAGCGCCCCGTCGTCGTGCGGCTCGGCGAGCGTGGCGGCGAGCACCCGGGCCAGCGTGTCGGCCCCGTGGGTGACGATGGAGGCCAGCTTGTTGCGCTCGTCTTGGCGTGCATCGTGGAGGTGGTCGTGAAGGAAGTGGGAGAGGTCGGCCTCGTCGTCGATGACACACACCAGGCCCAGTCGATGATGGGCTGCGGCTCCCAGGCCGGGCTGCGGCTCGGACAGTGACACCGAGCGGATCAGGGCGAAGCGGCCCTCGGTCTCGCCGGGGCGCGGGCGCAGGTGAACGCCATACGCCCGGCGACGGCCGCCCTCGAGCACCTGCATCGTCTGGTAGTAGCGCTGTGAGCGGGTCTGGTCGGCGACGAGGTGCTCGTGAAAGATTCGTCCGGGGACCACGCCGAGCTCGGTGGCGGCCGCATTGGCCTGCACCACGGTGTCGTCGTTGGGGTCGACCACCACCAGCGGCAGGTGCAGAAGGTCCAGCACACCATGGCGCTGCTCCAGCCGCACACGAGCGTCGTCCCGCTGCGCCAAGAGGCGTGCACCACGACGTCGGGTCCACGCCAGCAGCCCGACGAGCAGGCCCGGCCCGAGCAGCAGGGGGACCCAGGGAACCGAGGCGGTGTCCTCGGCCAGCCACCCCACCAGCCAACGGCGTCGACTGACCTGCAGGCCCAGCAATACACCGCGCTCGTCTTCGGGGGTGTGGTGCACCAGCGATCCACGAGGGACCCAGGTGTCCTCGTGTGCCTCGAGGTTGGCGCGCAGCTGGACCTCGCGGCGCAGTGCCCCGGGGGCATCGGGCGGGAGCGAGGCTCCGAGCGTGGTCCATGGCTGCCACATCGGGGTGCGGAGCTCCCGGACGGGTGCGGTCAGGGCCAGCTGCATCGAGGGGTCGGCGGCCTCGAGCAAGCGGTCGAGCGGGACATCGACGGCCAGGTCTGCGGCGATGACCATCTTGAGACCGCCGCCCTCGTAGACCGCGGGCACGGACAGGCTCGCCACGAAACCCGAGCCCGCGATGTCCGTGTAGACCCCGGAGTAGTGCGCCTGAGTGTCCAGCGGCTCGCCGTAGTCGAACTCGAGGAACATGCTGTTGGTGACCAGGCTGGGTGCTCGCGGCCGCCGTTGGCTCTGCACGGTCTCCTCCGCCACCGTGCGCGCGAGCGCGTCGGGGCTCGGCTCTCCCTCGGGGATGGGGAGCGACAAGAAGCTGCCGTCCTCGGCGATCGCGTACAGGCGGATCAGCCGACCCGCGGCCGAGACCGACGACGGCCAGGCCTCCGACAATGCCACCAGGTGCGCCGCAGCCTGGGCGAGGTCGTCGGGCAGGGCTCCACGTTCGAAGGCGCTGCGGCGGCGGGTGAGCACGAGGGTCCGCCCCGCCACCTGCACATGACCCACCGCGCGTAGCGACTGGCGGTGGGCGGCGTCGGGCTGGGGGCCGCTGCGCACCTCCTGCACCGTCGCTGGCGATGGCTGCCCGGAGGGCGCGACCACGTGCAGTCGCTGGACGAGCGGCTGCATGCCGTCGGGAAGCCCGGTCGCGCCGCGGGGTCGCAGCAGTTGTTCGTAGGCACGGCGCTCGGAGGCCGGGAGGCGGGTTCCCGCCTCGTGGAGCAGCTCCAGCAGCCACGCCTCCACACCCGGGGTCTCGACCATTCGCGGGGCGTGGGAGGTGGCGAGCAGCTGGGCGAGCATCTGGGCCCGACCGGAGCGCAGCTGTGCCTGCCACCGCAGATGCACCCACCATGCGCTCGCCGCCATCACGAGGGCGACCAGTCCGTAGACGGCGAGATCGGTCTTGTGCAGGCGCATGGCCGTCGAGGTCACAGGTGGACTACGATCGCGGACGTCGATGGAACGCTCCGTGCGCAGGCCCGTGGTCGTGGTGGAAGATCACCTCTACCACATCGATCGGTTGCTGGAGCTGCTGCGGCAGTGCGCCCCGGAGCTGCTCGAGCGGATCGCCGTCGTCTGCCTCGACCGGCCGGGCCCCGACACCACCGCCGCGGTGGAGCGTTGGGCCAGCGAGTTCCCGCAGGTGATCGTCATGGCCGACGCACCACCCGCCGATACTCGGCGGCAGCGGCGGTTGCCCTCGGGTGTCCTCGACAGCAGCAACGGCTACGCGCGCACGGTGACCGAGCTGCTCGCGCCGCGGGGGCTGCTGGTCCAGGACATCCAGCTCGAGACGCTGCGTTTCGTACCCGTCGATCAGTGGTGGGAGACGATCTACCTGGCGAACACCGTGCGGGGGATGTACGCCGAGCGGCCGCCGCAGTGCGTGTTCCTGTCCAACAAGCGAGGATTTCACGCGACGTTCGGCAAGGACCTGCTCGAGGTGGGCTTCGATCCCCGCGATGTGCTGCACAAGGACGAGCTGAGCGAGGCGCTGGTGCCGTTGCTGCGTCGTCGCCTGCGCGATGCGTTTCCGCTGGAGCTGCAGGTCGCAGGCGAAGCGGGCCCGGAGTGGATCACCGCAGACCCGGTCGAGGTGGAGCTGCTGTCGGAGCGCTTGGACCTGGTGCTGTGGGAAGATCGAGCGACGAAGGTGGTGCTGACGGGCCGGGCCATCGCGTCATCCCGCGGCCGGGTAGAGCTGTCGGGCGGCGTTCACGAGGCCAAGACCTGGCGCGCGCTGGTCCAGGCCGCAATCGACGGGACCGGTGGCGTCTCGACCCGGGCGCTGGGGCAGCGAATGGCGCCGCCGCGGGCGTTGGCGGCCGAGTGCAGCAATGCGGCGGCCCGACACATCTACAGCCTACGTCGCCGTCTGCGGGTGCCCGACGGCCTGTTGACGATCGAGCGCGAGTATCGACTCGACCAGCAGCTCGCCGTGGGCAGGGTCGGGCCGCGGGCACGTCCGATGGGTTCGGGCGGACCTCTGTCCACCTCCTAGTCGGTCCGGCCTCGGGAGGGAGGGCCACGGAGATGGCCGTATAGCGCGCCGGACCGGCGCGTCCGTAGCGTGGTCGGCATGCAGCCCCCATCGCCTCCCTCGCCCGACGACGCCGAGACGTGGCTCGGACATCCGCGCGGTCTCGCCATCCTGTTCAGCGCGGAGCTGTGGGAGCGCTTCAGCTACTAC
>JAHZJA010001439.1 GCA_022601155.1 Deltaproteobacteria bacterium
CCGGTCGTGGAGGCCGCTGGGAGAAAACTCCCTTCCGGGACAACCTCGACACGCTCGTATCACTCGTCGTCGAGAACTTCCCTTGGACGCTCACGGAGATCGCCTGAAACTCGGAACGGACTTCAGATCTGATGTACTAGTTGCCGCACGCCAGTGGCGACAGTACGTTGACCGTTCCTCGGAGCGGAATCCAATCGTTGACCTTGCTCCCGCCCGCGTCGGTGGCGACGCCCTTGGCGATTACGTAGTACTCGCCTGCGGCGAGGTCGGGCACGGTGAACAATCGGCCCTGTAGGCTCGCCGCTTCCGCGTTGACGGTGAAGTTGCGGACCTCGGTCGCCCGTACGTCGCCGCCGGCAACCCCGTCCCAGACGTCATCGACGGAGAACCACATCCGCAGCGCCATGTCGACCGACTGCGTATCGTAGTTGGCGATCGCAACGCGGGTGCGCAGGGTATCGCCGGGACACACGTCGGTGCCGTCGCCCTGCACTGGCGTGCCGCAGGTGTCGAGGCCATCGTCGACCGCCGCTCCCACCAGACGGCTCGCATCCCAAAAGTCAGCCCAGCCATTGCCGATGCTGGGACGACACAGCATCTTGTGGGAAATGGCGTCACCGATGGGGTCGGCGAGATCGTGCCAGGTGTTGAGCAGCGCGATATGGAAGCTGTCTCCTCGCGAGTCGGGATACAGCTCACGCAAGGCCTCCACGTCGTCGGGCAGCGGCTGAAACTGCTCCCCCGCGGGGCGGTTGTGCCAGGGCCGATCGACCTTGTTCATGATCGAGTACGAGTGGTCGCTATGCGCGACCCCGAACGTGTGCCACAGCTCGTGCAGGTACATCAGCCGGAAACTATGCAGGCCCCCTGGCCACTTCCCCGCATCCCAGAACGGATCACCTTCGGCCTCCGGCTCACCGAACGCCCAGGGGTACAACGACTGGTTGGAGATCTCGATGTGCGCCTCATCGTAGGTGCAGGCAGCCGAGGTATTGCGGCTGGCTCGCGCTGGAAACGGGGCGCTGCTCGAGAACCCCACGTGGATGGTGGGGGTCGTATCCCCGTACCAAGTCTGATAGGTGAATGGATCGCTGGAGAACGAGCTCGAGGTGATCGCCATCGATGTATCGGCGACGTTGCCCACCACATCGTGAATGTCGGAGATGGCTTGGAGCATCTGGAAGAACTCGGCGAGCCCGAAACCGTCCATCTCGGCGGTATGCACCACCACGGCGGGCGGCCCGCTGAACGCTTTGCCTCCGGCGGTGCAGTTGGCGTCGGGGCTGGCGGGGTCCCAAGCGTTGGCGGGTGAAGCAACGGCCAAGCACGCGCTGGCGGCGGCGAGGCAGAGCGTTCGAGAGACTATCGTTGAACGGAACTGTGCACTGATCATTGGGGGTCACAACCTTTGAGGTCCCCTTGCTCATTCCCCGCAACTCAATGACAACCCACGCCACGAAAAGCTGCGCAGAAACAGTGTGCTCCGCAGCCGGTCGCGCTCGACTCCCTGACGACCTACGAGGCTCCCGGCATCATCCTGTGGTGTAAGCTCCGCACACTTCGATGTCACCGTCTCATCTGAGCACCGTCTACATCCTCGTCGGGACCCTGCTCGCGGGGTGTACCCTGACTCCACCTCCCGCGATCGCAGACACGGCCTCGCCTTCCAAGGCCGACAACGCAGCCGAGAGCCAGGAGCCAGCCGAGCCCCAGCCCCGGGCGAGTGCGGCGCAGCCGACGATCGAGATACTCGGCACCACGCCGGAGGAGGCCTGGGTACGCCCCACGTTCGTCACCACCGATCAGCCACTGTCGGCCGGTACGGCCTTCGTGTGCGAGGTCGTCCCGGGGCAACCCCCACTGCTCCTGAGCGCGCAGCACCTGTTCGGCCCCGCCGGTGGGCTCGCCCGCGAGTACGCGTGGTCGGAGATGAAGACGCTGGTCCAAGGCGCCGAGGGCTACGACGCCCACGGCAACCGAGTCGTGACGGCGGGCCCTCCGCTGACGATCGAAGGCGCCGAGGCAATGTCCGAGGAACGCGTCGACGCCGACATCGCCGCGTTCCCTCTGCTCGCCCCGACCCGCGTCCATGCACTGCCGCTCGCAAGCGCCATGCCGACCAACGGAGACCCCGTGTGGCTGGTCGCCGAAGTCATGGGCGCCGCCCCCTCCA
The DNA here is from genome assembly GCA_022601155.1 of Deltaproteobacteria bacterium. Lineage (GTDB taxonomy): Bacteria > Myxococcota_A > Polyangia > Nannocystales > Nannocystaceae > Paraliomyxa. Next base: position 2,174 of record JAHZJA010001439.1, read on the forward strand.
CGTTGCGACATCGGGCCACCATCCAAGAGGTCGCCCCAACGCATCTCGTGTACGTCTTCGACGACGCGATCGAGCTACGCGCGACGAGCGGCGCCCCCGTCATCAACGCGGCCGGGCAGGTCGTCGCGATCAATCTCGGGGGCGGCGACGAGGGCGGCAAGACGTTCGGGATCGGCAATCCGGCCCCATCGATACTGGCCCGTGTCCGCTCCGCTCGGGGCGACTAGCGAGCGCTGGAGACATCCAACGCCCGGCCCCGCAACCGTGAGGGCACACCGGACCGACGACCGTCGGGTCCCCGGTGTGCCCATTGCGGTACGCCTCGTTCACCGCAGGCCGAGGTTATCGGTCCACCACGACGAATGATTGATCCAGTCGTAGCTCACCGCGTCGTACGCTGCGCTCTTGCTGTACACGTGGTGCGACTGGATGCCGTGGTTTCCTTTTTGCGGCCCCTGCCGATCGTTCTCGTCTTCACTGACGGGGTCGAGAGGGCAAGCGGCGCGCCATCGTCCGCGGGTCAGGCATCACGCCGACGGGGACACGTGCCTACCCTGCGACGGTCCATGAGGCATCGCGCCGGGCTCGGGACGCCATCGCATGGCCGCGACGATCGGCGCCCGACAGTTCAGCCCGTAGCCGCCGCTCAGATGATCTCGAAGTAGCGCGCCAAGTCCCAGTCGCTCACGTGCTTGCGCGCTTCTCGGTCTTCCCAGTCGCGCGTGGCCGCGAAGTGGTCGACGAAGGTGTCACCGAACAACTCCCGTGCGATGGCCGATCCACGGAAGGCCTGGGTCGCCGCCTGTAGTGTGGAGGGCAACGGCACCGCGCCCTCCCCCGGCTGCTCGTAGGCGTTGCCCTGGGCCGGCGCAGCGGGTGTGAGCCCTTCCTCGATCCCACGCAGGCCCGAGCCGAGCGCAGCCGCGAGCGCAAGATAGGGGTTGGCGTCGGCCGGGCCCACCCGATACTCGCTGCGCGTGCCCTTGTCACCGCCGGGGATCGCCCGCACCGCGGTCGTTCGGTTCTCGACACCCCAGTTGGCGTGGGTGGGCGCCCACATCCCGGGCACCAGACGACGGTAGGCGTTGACGGTGCTGCAGACCATCGCCAGCAGCTCGGGCATGTACTTGACCTGCCCCGCTACGAACTGGCGCATCAGCAGGCTCATCCCGTCCTCGCCGTCGGCGTCGAAGAACCGATTGGTGCCTCCCTGCGCATCACCCAGCGAGATGTGGATGTGGCCGCTCTGGCCCGGGTACTCGTTGCTCCACTTGGCCATGAACGTGGCCATCATGCCGCGCTGCTGCGCCAGCACCTTGGTGAAGGTCTTGAACAGCGCCGCCTTGTCGGCCGCACGACGGGCCTCGTCCACCCGCAGCGCCGCCTCGATCACCCCGGGCCCGGTCTCGGTGTGGAGCCCTTCGATCTCGCAGTCCATCGACTTCATGGAGTCGAGCAGCTGGTGGTGGAGCTCGTGGTGCACGGTGCTCCGCAGCACCGAGTAGCCGAACATCCCCGGGGTGAACGGCCGCAGGTTGCGGTAGCCCTTGTCGCGAGCGCTGTCCGGGGTCTCGTTGAACACGAAGAACTCGTACTCGAGCGCGGCCTTGACCGAGAACCCGAGCGCGGCGGCGCGGTCGACCATCGAGCCCAGCAGCGCACGGGGACAGACCGCTTGGTAGTCCCCCCCGAAGCTGCCGATCACCATCACGGTGTTGGGCTCGAACGGCAGCAGGCGAGCCGTGCTGGGATCGAGCTGAACGGGAGCATCGCGATACCCCGTGTGCCAGCCGGAGACCGTGGTGTTGTCGTACAGCTGGTCGGCGCTGTCCCAGCCGAGCACGACATCACAGAACCCAAAGCCCTTGTCGGCGGCCGAGAGGAACTTGCCGCGGTCGACGTACTTGCCGCGCAGCACCCCGTCGACATCGAACACCCCGATCTTGTGGTGTCGAACTTCGTGCCTGTCGATGAACGCCTCGAGCTCGGCGACCGATGAGGGAGGGACTGAGAGGTGGGGAATCGTGTCCGTCATCAGGTGGCCGTACGCAGGTGGTAGCTCTTGGGTCGCGTGACCGACAAGAATCCGAGAGACGACAGCGAGGCACCGTGGCCGGAGTCCTTGACGCCCGTCCACGCGAGCCCCGGGTCGAGGTAGTCGCAGCGGTTGAGGTAGACGGTGCCCGCATCGAGCTGCTCCATCAGGGCCAGCCCGCGGTCGGCGTCAGCCGTCCATACCGAGGCGGTCAGCCCGTAGTCGGAGTCGTTGGCCAGCCGAACCGCCTCTTCGGCGTCGGCGACCTTCACGATGCCCACCACGGGCCCAAACGTCTCCTCGCGCATCACGTCCATCTGGTGGGTGACATCGACCAGGACGTGGGGCGCCACGTAGCAGCGCGACAGATCGGGCAGGGTGAAGTCATCGGAGCCGCACAGCTGCGTCGCCCCGGTCGCGACCGCCTGCTCCACGTGCCCACGGATTCGCTCGGCCGCCGCGTTGTTGACGACCGGCCCCATCGTGGAGCTCGCCTCGAGGGGGTGCCCCACCACCTGCTGCCGCGTCTTGGCCACGAAGGCCTCCACGAACCGATCGTAGATGTCGCCGTGCACGTAGATCCGCTCGATCCCGCAGCACGACTGCCCCGCGTTGTAGAACGCGCCGTCGACCAGGCAGTCGACGGTATGGTCGAGATCGCAATCGGGCAGCACCACGGCCGGGTCCTTGCCACCCAGCTCCAGTCCCACGCCGATGAAGTTGTCGCGGGCGACGGTGCGATAGACCTCATGCCCGCCGCGGACGGAGCCGGTGAACGCCACGTAGCCGAACCGACGCCGTGCGATGAGCTCGGCCACCGTCACGTGGTCGACGGGCAACGCCCGCACCAGGCCCGCGGGTGCTCCCGCCGCGGTAAAGCAATGCTCGAGCTGGTCGGCGACCAATGCCGTCTGGTGGGCATGCTTGACGACGACCGCATTGCCGCCGAGCACCGCGGGTACGATCACGTTGATGGGAATGAGCAGCGGGTAGTTCCAGGCCGCGATGTCCAGCACGGTGCCCACGGGCTCGCGACGAACGAAGCGGGTGAATCCGGTCTTGTCGGGCAGGGTCTGGTCGGCCAGCGCGGCCGCAGCGAGGTCGCACAGCTGCGAGACACGCTCGCGCATCGGTCCTCGAAACTCCCCCCGAGCCTGCGCGATGGGCTTGCCCATCATCCGGGTGATCTGCTCGGCGTAGTCCTCCTCGAACTCCGCGTACCGGGTGAGCATCTCGCGACACACGTCGACGCGCTCCGCCAGCGGGACCTGCCTCCACTGCCGCTGCACATCATCCGTCTCGTCCAGACGAGCCAGCGCATCGGCCTCGGTGAGCGCGCGGTAGGTGTAGACGGCCTGGTCGTCGATGGGGCTGACGATGTCGGGCATGGCGGCGTCGATGGTACTTGGCGGCGACCGCGGTGCACACCAGGAGATCCCGACGCCGATGAAAGGACCGCGCATCGGACCGATGGGCCGGATTCGACGCGGTGACGACCGCCCGGCACGCGCCCCGCCTCGCGAGCTCCGGCCATCGCCCGGCGAGCGCCAGGACGCCCGTCTACGCCGGATCGCCCTCGATCATGGCGGACAGCCACCGCCGGACCATCGCCAGCGCAATCCCCAACCCGGTCGCCACCAGCCCCACGCGCTCGAACACCTCGGCGTAGCGCTCGAGGCTGGGCCCCACATCGCCCGTCGTCGTCGATGCGATCCACCCCGCGAGCAGGTGTCCATTCGCGTAGGTCATGAACCACGCGCCCATGCAGAAGCTGACGGCGCGCCGCGGGCTGAGCTCGGTGACCATGGCCAGCCCCACGGGTGACAGGCACAGCTCCCCAACCGACAGCAGCACGTAGCACAGCACCATCCACGCCAGCGCGACCCCACCCGGCCCCTGCCCGCGCTCGATGCCGAACGCGAACACGAGGAACCCGAGCCCCAGCAACACCAGGCCCAGTCCGAACTTGGCGGGTGTCGAAGGCTCGAGTCCGCGGCGCGCGAGCCGGCCCCACAACCACGAGACCACGGGTGCGAGGGTGATGATGAACAGGCCGTTGATGGCCAGCAACGCGGGCGCGGGGATCTCCATGCCCATGAGGCCTCGATCCACATGATCGTTGGCCAGCACGGTGAACGAGCTACCCACCTGCTCGAACGCGGCCCAAAAGGCGGTGTGAAAGGCCATCAGCACGAGCAAGGCAAACAGCCGGTCGCGACCTGCGGGGGGCAACCGCAGCGCCATCACGACCATGGCCGCCACCACCCCCAGGCTCACCACGCCGATCGACAGGTGCCCCAGCACGGGGACGACCAGCAGCAGCGTGCACAAGGGAATCATCGCGATGACGGCGAGGCTGGAGCCCACCGCGACCGCGAGAGACAGCGGGCCGTCGAGGGTGCTGACATCGGCACGCGGGCGGATCAGTCGACGCCCCCGCACCAGGACGATCAGACCCAAGAGCATGCCGACACCAGCCAGGCCGAAGCCGAAGTGCCAGCCGAAGCGATCGGCCACCGCACCACAGATGACGGGTGCGAGCATGGCCCCGAAATTGATGCCCATGTAGAACAGGTAGTAGGCCTGAGCCTTGCGGCGATCACCTTCCTCGTACAGCGCCCCCACCGAGCTGGAGACGTTGGGCTTGAACAGGCCGTTGCCCACACACAGCAACGCCAGCGCCCAGTACAGCCCGCCTCCCCACGGCAGGGCCATCACCAGGTGCCCCAGCGCCATCAACACGCCACCCACCACGATGGCCCGCAGCGGACCGATGAGCCGCTGGGCCATCAGCCCGCCCACCACACCGAACGCGTAGACCA
>JAHZJA010001440.1 GCA_022601155.1 Deltaproteobacteria bacterium
GCCGGGGCGATCGGTCCGATCGATTCAACGCGTTGGTCGATCGCCTCGACTGGGCCGAGTCGATCCGGTGATCGGCACCCCGGCCCCCCCCGGGTCGGTAGGTTCTCCAATTCCTCCCAAGACCCACAAGTGAACCCCTTGTGGGGTCGACAGGGTGTCGGCGATATCGAGTGTTACGGAAACCTGCCCGTCGGCTCGTGGCCTGGATTACAGGGGTCCACCCTGAAAATGGCTGCCTAAATTTCCTACCCTCCGATCGGCCCGATGACGGTGTCGCGCCCGACCTGGATCGGCGGGGAGGTCCAAAATTTCCTACCCTCGAGCGTGCGTCGAGTAGGGGTGTGCATGCGGTCGTCGACACGTGCGATGCACGGTTGTTGCTGGGTGCAGGGGCGGTCAACCGGCGGGGGGGACCACTCAGAGGCTACCGCTTCCAGTATCGAGTCCGGCTCGCCGTGCCGGAGTAGCCGACCTCCTCGGCCTCGACCAGTGCGTTGAGCCGAGTCCGAGTTTGAGCCGAGGTTCCGCACAACGAGGCTCGGATGGTCCGCGCGGTCACAGCTTCCTTTTACTGGGCAAGAAACGCCACAATTGCGCTGTCGAACTCCGCCCGGCCAGCCTTTGTCCTGGTGTCACGGGATCCACGACGCCGCGACGGCCCTGCTGCGGGAGGGTGGGCGTGTCGTCGTGCGGTTTCCGGGCCATGTTCCGGGGTCACGCGCGGTCTTGTGAAAGGGCCGCTCCCAAGAACACGGAGGACGACGGTCCTGACGTCGATGCCGACGACCGAAGCCAGTTGCGCGATGGTCATGTTGCGAACGAGGGTCTCGATTGCTGTCATCAGTCTTGTCTCCTGCTGCCTTCGCGACGTGGAAGTGGCGACCTGCAAGGTACCCGACCTCGGCCAGTCAGGCTCAATGCATGCTCGAATTCGGGCCACGGCCGCCGCGCTGTGCCGACGGCCCCGGCGGGTTCGATGGCGCCAGTCCGAGCCCCGGACGCTGACGCCAGCCCGGCGCGTCGACCTCGAAGGGCAAGCTGGACTCCCCGTCGAGCTGGAGATCGACCGCAGCGAGCCGCCGCTCGTGTTGCACCCCATAGATCAGCACCTCGTTGGCGACGGCGAGCGAGAACCGGTGCCCACCTTGCCAGCGGGTCTGCGAGTCGAACCGAGGCTCCGATTCGGCCCACCACTGTCGCACCGCCGATACGTCGGGCTGCGGCAGCTCGGGATCGGCCGAGCGAGCCTCGGGGACCGCGGACTCGACCGCGTAGGAGTTGAGGCCAAAGACCGTCGCGAAGCCATAGGTCGCCAACGCGGCGGTTTCGGGGTGGTCGAGGCCGGCGACGAGATGGTGGGCGCAATCCTGGCTTCTCGTCGCCGTTGCGGCAACTACCGCCAAACGACGCAACCTCGGACACCCGCTCACCTCGTCGAGCCACTGCCGGGCCTTGGCGATCGAGATCTGACGCACCGCCAGCTCGGCGGCCTCCAGTGCAGCGTCGCCCTCGAGACGACGCGCAGTCTCCCATAGGAAGATCGGCCCCTGACGATCGCCAAGTGCGACCAACGCAGTCGCCACTCGTCGCCGTACATCATCGGACGCTCCGTTCGCCACCGCCAGCAGCGTCAAGTGCAGCGCTCGGCGGCCGAAGACACCGCATGCCCGGATCGCCTGGCGAAGCACCCGCGGGTCATCGTCCATCAGTCCGCGATCGATGGCCGACCGTGGGTCTCGCCGATGGGCGATCGCGGCCGCGATCCCCAGCGCCCGCCACCGTGGGCCGTGATACCCAAGCCAGTCGTCCACCATGCGGTGGATGCCCTTCCATGGCAGCCACCCCAGCCCGGAGATCAACGCGGATTCAGCCTCCGGGCTGTCGTAGTGTGAGACGACATCCTCGATCCAGTCGCGCCGTCCCAGCAGGCCGGCCACGACCAGCGCCACGAATGCCATCTGCGGTCGGCTCGAAGTCGGCCAGCGCTCGACGGACCACCCCGCCGGGCCGGCCACGACGGCGCCGTGCAGGTGAGCGCGGATCCTGCCATCCAGCTCGGCGAGATCCTGAAGACCATGTACGCGGCTGCGAACGAGCGCCGCCCGAGCCTGCCAAAGGTCCGCCGCGCGGTCGACATGCTCCAGCACGAGATCTTCGCCGACGGTTACACGCCGCATGGCATGTCCTCCAGCTCGTTGGCGTGCCGGGGCATCGCAGAAAGTACGGTGGCGACCTTGCGATGGTCGATGCGCCCGGTGACACACAGGGCTTGACCACCCTCGCCGTGGCGGGTGAGCAAGTGGGCACCCAGGGCGATGGCGATGAGCCCACCGGCCGCGCCCACGTCTCCGATCGCCGAGCTGGGGTCATGGAGGTCGCCGACCCAACACCCGTCCGTCAGTTCAGCCATGGCTGCGCGCAACATGAGACTGCTCGCCTCGGCCGGGCCCATATCCGCGACGACCGTGACGACGTTGGAGAGCTGGACCTGGGCCTGCCCCAGCGCGTGTTCGATCGCGGCGCGCAAGCTCGAGCCATCGTCAACTCCCCCATGCAGGTGCGTAACACCGACGCCCGAAACGCAGACGGCCTCGTGGGTAGTCGGTCCACGGTGCACCCACACCGCAGCTCCGCCTTCGCCGGGGACGATCTCCGGGCGATGCCAAGCTGCCGCCGCGCCAACCATACGCAACGCGGCCGGGGTCAACAGGGAGTCGGCCGCGATCACCAGGCAACCGTCGATGCCCGGGTCTGCGTCGAGCCGAGCAACCGCGTAGGCCAAAGCTCGCGCGCCAGCCGTCTCACCAAACATGCAGCGCACCTGCTCCGGGTCCACAGGCCGCCTGATCCTGGCGCCGATCATCCGCGCCAGAGCCTCGTTGCCGAGGCCGGGGCAAGACCCGGGACGCTGTGGATCCGGCCACCCCACCACCACATTGATCGTCCCGGCGGTCGGCAGCGACTCTACGAGCAACAGGTCATCGAGCCCCTCGAGCAGCAGGGTGTGCAGTCGTTCGTCGGGGTCCATCGCGGCAACGCCCGGTACGTTGGCGAGGGTCAGGGGGTTGCTGCCGAGTGACGGCACGTGGATCTGGCGGTTCCGGGCAAGACCGGCGGCGATTGCCGCGAGACTGGCCACGGCAGGTGCGCCCATTGAGCAAGCGATGCCAGCTCCAAGGAGGTGGGCCGTCGGAGTGGATGGTTGCGAGGTCGCGGAGGAATCACGCGGGGGAGTGTTCACAGATGTCATCGGCGGTTGGCCGTGGGGACGGACCTACGGGAAAGGGGGCATCGAGTCGTGTTGATCTCAAGCCCATCGACCTACGGGAAACGTGGAGCTTTACGGCGCGTGGCGAGTTCCCGCGTCGCAAGGCCGCTCCAGAAGGACCGCACCACGGAGGCCGCATCGAGAACCGGCCATAGTGATGGCTCGTGGCCCGCGGGTATGATGACGGGCCCAGGATCGGGCAGCCAACACCGTCGCAAGCGGTCCGCTGGCGGCCCCGACATCGCCCCATGAGTCGGCTGGGACCTCGGGCCTAATCTCCCGGATCGCCCATGGCATTCGCATTGCCGCGAAACCCCACTCCTCGCTCCGATAGCGCTCACCGTTGACGTCGAGGTAGACCGTATCGACCGCCTCATCGGGTAGGTGCAGTCTCGCGACGGCCGCTCCTGTCGCCTCGGCGAGAGCCACGCCAAGCGACCCAGTCTCGCATTCTCGAGTGCATCTTTCCATCGCGGTGCCTGCACCCGTGACCTGGACGAGGCATCGCATCCCGAGTCGGCGACGAGCCTCGGGCCGGAGGAGCAAGAGGCCACCTGCGCCCTCCCCTGGCACCGACCGGTCGCGGGCGCGGGGCCCAAACCGTCGCTCGCCCTCCAGCCAAGCCAGCGTGTCTGGATGGTGATGGCTGTCGAGTCCGAGAACCAGTGTCGGCCGCAGTTCAGCACTTTGATCAAGGCACTGGGCCATGACGGCCGCGAAACCGGCGTTCCCGCGCCCACCCACCTCGACTGCGACTGCGACCCCCAACTCCTGAAGATGGCCACGAAGAGCGTGGACGACCACATCATCGTCCACCAGCCTCCAGCCCGGCCGTTGTTCGGGGACCACGAGGCGGACGGTGAAGCGGCCCTCGGCCGCAAGCAGAGGGCCGCACTTGCCGATGACCTCGCTGATGACGCTTCGCCCCAACTGCGCGAGCCTTGCCGGCCCCTCCAATCCAGCATCGAGCCTGGCGTCGGCAGCCAATGTCAACGGCTCCCCCGTGTCCAGCGCCAACGGGAACGTCGCCATGCGGATCACCCCAGCCCGCACGGCCGCCGCGGTCGTCTCCGCGGTAAGGCCGACTGGAGTTCGCGCTCCAATCGCCACGACATGGAGTGGACCCGTCATGCGCACGATCGTCGCTCCGTCACTTCGGTCGAGTCGAGATGGTCCGCGCGAGGGTATGCGACTCTGAGCGCCGTTTGCCACACCATGGAAAGGCGTCGCGCGTCTGGTTCGAGTAGCACCGTCGTCAACCGTTGCCCGTGCC
>JAHZJA010001441.1 GCA_022601155.1 Deltaproteobacteria bacterium
CTTCCTCCTGGTTCATCTCGAGCACCAGCGGCGAGGGCTCTCCCGAGGCCAGCCGCAGCTCGAACATGGTCTCCACGACCGGCGGTCCCGCCGTCTCGTCGGCGCCGGTATCGGGACCATCGAGGCTGCCCGAGTCGACCGTTCCGCCACCGGTGACCTCGCGGCCCCCCGCGTCGCCGCACCCAACCCCTAGCAGCGCGAGCGCACCCATCCCGATCATCCAGCGCATGACGAGACATCATCGGACATCTGCGAGCGAAATTCGAGCGTTTTGGCCCGACGAGGGCCCGCCTGCGCACGATCTGGGTCTCATGGGGCTACGTGCCCCGCCCCGGTCGCCGCGGCCCCTGCGGCAATGCCCCAGCAGCCGGCCGAGCGACGGCCTCGACCCACCTGGGCAGCAACACCGCGCGCAGGCGATCCACCGCTCACGGGGCCGCAGGCGGCGGCGGAGGGGGCGGAGGCGGAACATCGGCCTCGGCCGGCCCTACCGTCTCACCCGAGGGATCGCCCTGGGGAGCAGCGCTGTCGTCGGGCGGCGGCCCATCGGCTCCGGTCTCCGGACCCGGCGTGACGCTCGCATCATCGTCGTCGGTGTCGGCCTCGGCGGGCGCGACCCGTTCATCCGCCCCCTGTTCCGCCTTGCGATCACGGCGCCCAGACCGGCCTCGCCCGCCAAAGCGGATCTTCGCGTGGGCCGACGCCGCGGCCAACACCAGCCGGTAGGTGCCGTTGCCCAGATCGAAATCCGAGTCGGTCACCGTCCGAGGCACGATCCCCTGCACCCGGATGTCACCCAGCAGGCTGAAGCGCTCGGAGAATGCATACTCCACCCCCGCCGCGCCGATGAGACGATGACCATCGGGCGAGGACATGTCGACGGTGGAATCGGGTGACGCACCCGACTGGTACCCCACGGTCCCAGAGACCCGCAGCTTGGGGGTCGCCTGGCCCCGCACGCTGAACTCGCCGTGCACCGTGTTGCGCCAGTTCCGGACCAGCGGTTGCGGCACGCTCTCCCCGATCCCGAGCGCGGGCTGGGCCAGGTCGGGCGAGGTCAGGGTGATGTCGACGACATCGAAGTCGGAATAGAAGACGTAGGACGCCGAGCCATCGATGGAGACCTTGGGGTGCACCTGGTAGCCCGCGCCCACCGTCAGCCGCTTGGGCAGTGACAGCTCGATCAGTGCCTCACCCCGGACCACGGCGGGGAACTGGAGTCCCTGGGCCGCCAAGTCTTGGGTGAAGAACTCGTCGTCCATGTCGAGGGTGAAATCCCCTCGCAGCCGCTGGCGCGATCCGTGCTGGTAGACCAGCGCCAAGTCGAGCTTGTCGGTGGGCCGAATCGCTGCGCCCACGTTGAACGAGACCCCGTGGGACCACGCGGGGCCGATGTCGGCCTGCCGCGCCAACAGATCCAGCTCGCGTACGCTGGACGGGGCGTTGGGACCAAAGTCGTTGGCTTGATTGATCGGCGGGGCGGCGAGACCGTCACCGAACGCCCCCACCGCGGCGAAGTCCTGCACCTTCGACAGCTGCATCACCGACAGCACGTAGCTCACCCCTGCCCCCAGCGAGATCACATCGTGCAGGCGGACGCCCGCGGAGAAGGTGGTGTGGGTGGAGACCAGCGTGACCGCCTGCGCCTGAAACCGCTGGGCCCCGTCCATGGGCATGGCGAACTGGGCGACGTACGGCAGATAGAAGCCGACCCCCAGCGTCAGCCGCTTGGGCACGACGGGGATGGCGAGGAACGCATCGATGAGCGGACCCACGGGTCGGGCGCTCACCGCAGGTGACGCTCCAGTCCGGTTGGGATCGATATCCGCCGGGTCGATGGGCTCGGCGAAATCGAAGTTGTCGCCGTACTGGTACTGGCCTCGCCGGTCGCGCTGGTAGCTGAGCGCGCCCACGATCACGCCCAGCCCCACATCGAGCTCGGTGCGATCGATATAGCCGAGCTGGCCGGGGTTGTAGTGCACCGCTGCTGCATCGCGGGCGACCGGAGACGACTGACCGCTCCCCAGTGACGGAGCGTCGAAGCCCGAGGCCTCGGCCGGTCGGGGCGCCATGCTGACGGCCAGTGCCGTCGCGGCAACCCACCAAAGACCGGACGTGAGGGGTGTGCGCGTCACGGGCACCGCTTCGTATAACACGACGCCTGCCGCCTCGGGACGGGTGTCTGCGACCTGCTGTGGGGCTTCGAGACCCACCGGCCCGCCCGCGGCGGCTCGCGAGCGACGCGGCGAAATGGCCAGCCCGGCGATGTCGGGCAAGCGATCGATCGAACCATGCGGCGAGCTGGGCGCGCGGCCGCACCCATCGCTTCAGATCGGCGGCAGGCAGTCGTGACCGGAAGGCTCCAGCTGGACCGGGCACGTGTGGTCTGCGGCGCACAGCCGCCTTGCATGGTGCTCGGTTGCTCACCACTAGATCGTCGACCATCCACACTCGAAGCCGGCCACGATCGACCATCAGTAGCCGAGGGAGGAACCCAGCCGGTCGCTCACGAGTCCGAGCACGCTCCCGATTGCAGTCAGAGCGACGACCGTTCCCACGAAGAACCCGATCGCGGTGAGCGGCAGTAGGCGGTGACTGCCCCAGGCTCGCAGCATGGGGCGCTGTTGTGGGTGTCCATCGGATCACCGGGGTGGGTCCGGCAGTTTTTGGATGCCGAGGCCCGACCTCGGCCGCCTGCCGGCCGGGTCCGGCCGGACTCGGCTGTGGGTTGGTCAAGGTGTCGGCTTGACCGCCTCGATGTAGGCGGAGACGACGTAGTCTTCGATCTTCGTGCCGGGGGTCCACTTGCGGATGAACTCTCGACTGCCAGCCTTCGGCTTCACTTCGATCCTCTCGAAACCTGCGTCCTCGAGCATGGACTCGACATCGGTGATGAGCGACGCTCCGGCCATACATCCCGTGAACAGCGCCATGTCGTTCTTCAGTTGCTCGGGAAGGTCGGCGCTCGCCACGATGTCCGAGACTGCCAAGCGTCCTCCCGGCTTCAAGACGCGGTATGCTTCTCGGAACACCTGGGCTTTGTCTGGTGACAGGTTGATCACGCAGTTGGAGATGATGACGTCGACGGCGTCGTCGGCAACGGGGAGGTTCTCGATCTCGCCGAGACGAAACTCGACGTTTGCGCGGCCGGCAGTTACCGCATTCTCTCGCGCCTTACTGACCATGTCCGGCGTCATGTCGACGCCGATGACCTTCCCCATGTCGCCGATTTCCTTGGCAGCGAGGAATGCATCGAAGCCACCACCACTGCCCAGATCGAGGACGGTCTCACCGGGGCGGAGCGAGGCGATAGCCCTTGGGTTGCCGCATCCTAGACCCATGTTCGCGCCATCGGGCACGTCGTCGACATCGGCATCGGAGTAGCCGAGCTCTTTGGAGGTGGCTTTGGCGTCGCCACCGGGGCAGCAGATGTTGCTGCTGCTGCACGACCCCTCACTGGAGTTGGCGATCTTTGCGTAGGTTTCGCGGACGGCGTTGCGGATCTTGTCGTTGGCGAGTTCGGTGCTCATGATTGGTTGCTTCCTGCCCTTCAGGACGAACCCCCGCCTCGGAAGACGAACTTTTCTTTCGAGCCGTTGAAAACTCGTGGATCCGACGGGCTGGAACACGGGCCCGGCCCTGTGACCGCGTGTTTCAAGGCCGAGACACGACGGCCAAGGTGCTCCGCCCGATACCCCCAAAATACCTGCGGGGCATTCCAATCCGCTTCGGCGGAGAGATGCCGAGACGGTGCTCGTCGTGCGGCCACACGGCGAACGGGCTCGATTCAGCAGTCCTTCGGGGGGCCGTCGTACCAGGGGTCAAAGTCGATGACCTTGCCCCGGCCATCGACCTCGATGCGGCAGCAGCGGTGGAACGCCTTCTTGAGTTCGGCACGAGCCCGTTGCACGCGGGACTTCACCGTCGAATAGCTCACACCGAGGTCGTCGGCGATTTCCTTCTGGGAACGTCCGTCGAGCTCGACCGCCTCGAGTAGGACGGCGGATTCATCGTCGAGCGCACGAAGGAAGGGCCGCACACAAGCGGCGAGCCCGGGTTCGTTGTGGACATCGTGATCATCCCACCACGTTGCCTGATCGCCCAGTTCGTCAGTATTGCGACCACTGCTGCGGTAGTAGTCGACGATCGATCGTCGAGCGATCTGCATGAGCCAGGCCTTGACGCTCGCAGTGTCTTTGACTCTGTGTAGATTGGCGTGGGTCTTGACCAAGATATCCTGCAAGAGATCTTCGGCGTCTTCGGGGCGCGAGACCTTGGACCGCAAGAACTTCTCCAGGCGCGCGCCGTAGTCCGTCCATACCTGTTGTGTGGTCAGCATCGACTTGGTTCCCCGCTCCGACGATATTGAGACCGACGCAGATCGGTATCAAGCGGCAGGCCGTAGGCAGCCGAGTCCGCTGCCGGCATCAGCGCGGGGCTGCCTGGGCGGCCGAAGGCCAAGAGATTGACGAGTGCGAGCACCACTCTCGCCGTAGTCGTCCGCCAATGGCCTCTGCGCTCCGAAGACGCCGGTGAGCACGGAGGCCGGGACGGAGCCCCGGCCACCGACTGAGCGAGCCAGGTCGTCTCGCCGCTTTGGGTTGGGTCGTCATGGGGGGCGATGCCAGGAAACGAGGCCAGTGGCAGAGGGTTTTCGCTGAGGCTGCAGCCGTTGTGGGATCGAGCTCTCGTCGTGTCAGCCATGAGTTTTGGCTCCCGTGGCTGCAAGACGGCCAACGACGCCACAGGACGCATCAATTTCCGAGAAAACTGCAGGAATGCTCCCAATGCGCGAAAACTGGCACTTGGTCCCGCTGGATGAGGGAGCGCCCCACTTGGGCTCGGATGACGTGACGTCATCGCGGGCCGCGGCGAGCGCCGGTCTCCCGAGAGCGACCTCGGCTTCGTGCGCACATGCGCAAACACCGCCCTCCCACCACAAGCGACTACGCGGCGGCGACCCTTGCACCAACCCGCTGCTCGTCGAGTCCGTCTGGCTCGCCGTCCCACGGGTTCGCCAAGGACTGCGACCCCTCGATGGCGGCCCCGCGCTCTTGGGTCCACCGCACCGCCGTCGCGTGGCACCGTCCCGTTCGTGGTGCTCCCCTTGGGCAATGTTGGGCGACGCCCGTTCCCCCGGGGCGGGTGTCGACGACGTGCAGTAGGCGCTCAGGACTCGAACGACCGTCCGCGACGGGTCGCGAGGTACACGGCAAAACTGGCCAGCCAGTGGCCGCCTGCGTAGTGCTCGTCGCTGACCGAGGCCAAGCCCGCGACCGCGTGCTCGTGGGCGGACAGGCGTAGCGCGGCGCGCCGGGGGTCGGTCGGCGGCAACCCCTGCTCGATCCCGTCGAGCATCCACGCGCGACTGAGGTTGAGCCCGTCGAGGTGAACGAGCTTGCCGTCGGTGCGATCGGCCGACGTTGCGGGCTGTAGCCAGTCCACGGTCCCGTCGTCGGCGATGTCGGGCAGCGATCGCTCGAGCCACGCAGCGAACTCGGTGGGCGGCAGCACCCGGCGCATGAGATCGGCCGCACCCAGGCACGGCGACAAGAAGTCGTGACCGGAAGGCTCCAGATGCACCGCGCACGCGCGGTCTTCGGCGTGGAGCCGTCGTGCATGGTGCTCGATCAGCCCCGCGAGCCGCTCGTCACCCACGGCGTTGGCCCAGTCGAGCGCGAGCCCAAACGCAAACCCGGTCTGGCTGTGCTCGCCGCTGCGAATGGGGTAGCCCAGCTTGGGGATCCATGTCGCCAGCCGGTCGGCAGCGGCGTGCTCCAGTGGGGCCAGCGCGGCGGCCCACGCCCGGGCCTGGGGATCGTCCCACGCGCGGAGCTCGGCACCGAGCTGGAGCAGCCACGCGAGCCCGTAGGGTCGCTCGAAGCCACTGCGATCGTCTCGACGAAGATACGCCACCTCCTTGGCGATGGCGTCGGGATCGAGACTTCGGCCCAAGGCCTCGCGTGCGGGTGCCACGAAGCTCGCCTGCGGAAACCTCCGGGCCAGCCGCACCAGCAGCCAGTGCCCGTGCACCGCGGAGTGCCAGTCGAAGCACCCGTAGAACACCGGGTGAAGGGCCAGCGGCGAGCCCACGTCCTCGTCGCTGGCCAGCACGTGGGAGAGCTTGTTCGGGTACTGACGATGGACGCAGTCCAGCGCCATCACGGCGAAGCGCTCGGCGCTGGCGGCCGACAGCTCGACCGACCAGGGCGGCACCCCCGGTGTCCCCGCCGCGGCGGTCGTCGGCGTCGGGGCCGGCTGGACAACCGCGCAGGCGAGACCCGCGACCGCCACGGCGCAGGCCAAGACCCGGCGCCGTGCCCCATGGAGCGTCACCCGTGCGCGTGTGCTCATTGCGGGGCCGAGGATAGCCAATGTCGGGGCTCCCGCTCGCGGCCGGGCCCTGTCCGACGCCCACGCAATCGCAGGTGGGTATACTCTGCCGCCGTGTCGGTCCTGCGGACCCTGGTCGCCTCCTCTCGCGCGCTCATCACCGGAGCCAAGGAGGTGGCTCGTTTCCGGGAAATCGCCGGGGTCTTCGTGACCCATGGGTTCGGCTGGATCTTCGCCCAGCTCAAGCTGCGGCGCGAGCTTCAGCCCGACCTCGAGGGCATCGATCTCAACCGCGTCGCGCTGGCCAGCCCGGACACGGGCAAGCGCTTGGTAGCCGCCCTCACCGAGCTGGGGCCCACCTTCGTCAAGCTCGGTCAGATCCTCTCCACCCGCAGCGATCTGCTGCCCGACAGCATCATCGAGGAGCTCACCCGCCTGCAGAGCGACGTGGACTCACTGCCCTTCGAGGAGATCGAGTCCCAGCTCATCA